>NZ_SPVJ01000031.1:0-98170 GCF_004634465.1 Bradyrhizobium sp. MOS001 | reverse complement strand
TCGTTGAGCTTCGTCGCGAGGTGTTTGGGCAACTCGGCCTCGATGAGGCATGGTAGCCCTCAAAAGGAGCTCGCCGTGACGGATCTTCTCATACGCATCACAGAGCAAGCAGCACGGCGTTCTCGCCGCGATCGCAACGCGATTGTGTTAGCGACTGTGTAGCCACCTCGTGGAGATCTAAAAATCTGGGAAGCGCACGGAGACGTCGATGACCTCAGAATTCAACGTCCACAACGCCGCGGGCTATGAGCAGCTCATGGGCCGCTGGAGCCGAAGACTGGCGCGGCCATTCATCGACTTCACAGGGGTTTCCGACGGCGAAAGGATTCTCGAGATCGGCTGCGGCACCGGTAGCTTGACCTTCACGCTCGTCAAAGCCGCCGACCTCGCCGAGATTACCGCGGTCGACTATTCGCCAATCTTTGTCGAGGAGGTAATCCGGCGCAACACAAACCCGCGAATTAAAATCCAACAGGCGGATGCCTGCGCCCTGCCCTTCCAGGACAGCACGTTTGACCGCGCTTTGGCGCTTCTCGTGCTCCACTTCGTTCCCGAAGCCGGCAAGGCAGTAGCCGAGATGCGCCGCGCCGTTCGGTCGGGCGGCGTGGTCGCGGCAGCGGTTTGGGACCATCTCGGCGGCATGCCCGGAATGCGCATGATGGTCGACACGGTGGCGGCACTCGGTGAAAGCGGGCGCCAGCTTCGCAGTCGCTATTGCTTTCAACCGATGATGCAGCCGGGCGAACTGAGACGGACTTTTGCTGAACAGGGTCTCGTGGACATTGCGGAAATGGAGCTGATGATCCGTATGGACTACCAAAGCTTTGCGGACTATTGGGCTCCGATTGCCGCTGGTGAAGGGCCGCTCGGCAAGTATGTGGCAGCGCTCGACGCAGCGGAGCGAGCGCGCACTGATGCCGCCGTGCGCGATGCCTACGAGGCCGGACGGCCCGATGGCCCGCGATCCTTTGCAAACATCGCATGGGCCTGCCGTGGCAACGTTCCCTGACTCGATCTCTTCCGAGGTCCTGAACCCGAATCGTTCCCTCAACAGCGCAGCGGCCTTCGGAATTGTCACCGATGAGCGAGGTCAGCTCAGGGTCAATAAGTGCCTACTGGTATTCTCGTATCCTTCGTATCCTTCGTCTGCATCCCTCCCAGAAGCCGACATCGGATACGACAACCCTCAAAAGGAAATAGCGCACGAACTCAGACGACCCACCTACCTCCGGAGGCCAAACGAGCCTCGGCCATCAAAAAAGCGGACTGGCGACTGCATATCGTGCCTTACTAATAAGCTTTTCGTCAGACTGATAAGCTTTTGTTAGAAACCTTATCATTTGAAGAACGGACTCCGTTTGCGACCCTATCAGGACACCAACCGACTCCATTGTGACCAAGTCTTATCAGTCAGTATCGGCGCTTAGACACCGTCTGAATAAATCGTCTGTCGCGATGGATCGGGCCGCCTTAGCTTGAATGCTTGTTCGGCTCCGGCGGAACATGGACCAATCCCAGCAGTTCGCGTGAAGGCCCGACGAGAGCACTGGGTTCCCCTCTCTTCCGCTAGGCCGTCATGATGCTGCATCACTTGCGAGAAATCTCAGAAGGCGAATATCTGTTTCCGCATCGCATCAAGCCAAATTCGCCGGTGAATGAGGGAACGCCGAACCGCGCGATGGAAAAGTTGCGGGTCGACGGCGCCACTGTCCAGGGCTTTCGCTGCATGTTCAGCACTTGGTTCAAGAGCCGGCACGCGAACCCTGATGTGGTGGGGGCATGCCTCGCGCATACGCCGGCTGATAAGACCTGAGCGGCCTATAACCGGCAGAAACACCAGGAAGAACGCGAGATGCTTCAGCAGTGGGCTGACCTACTGGACGCGACAGTGCTGAAGGCGCGCAGCTCTGCCGTCGTTGTTGAGGAACATCAGCGGCGCGCGCTTCCGGCCGCCTGAAGGTTCCCGTGAGCTGACTTGACCGACTGCTCCCTGCACTCACTCCGGTGGCCGCGGCCTAAACAATCCATGCGATGGGGAGTCGGTGGCAGCTGCCTGCTCCACGCGCTTTTCCAGCTCGTGGGCCTCAGCGACTCCGACCCCGACCAGTCTACCGAGGACGCGGTCGATGCGCTCACGCTGCGCGTGAGCAGGTCCGAGCATGCCCGGCTCCTCTGCGATCGCCGCCTCGAACCATTCTACGACCTTCCGTCCGATGCCGACGGATATCCAAAGGCCCCCGTGGGTGGGTAAGCGCTCGAACCAGGCCTCAACTGCGGTGAGCAGAAAATCTAGGTGCCTAGATCGAGGCGCCACGAGGAGCATATTCATTGTGCAGAGCGCCACGAAGGTGGTCGGACCGCCGGGGAGCAGCGGCCGCATGGCATCAAGCAGCGGATCCAACCGGTCGGCCACTGCCGAGACGAGATAACTCTTGGTAACACGGAAGGGGTCATGCGTGTTGAGGAGAAGCTTCGCGACAACGCCCCCCGTGTCGAAGTCGATCGACATGTCGCCAGGCGAGCGGACAAACGCCCGCCACCGACGGAGTGACATGGTGCGGTCGCCCATTCGCGCCCGCAAGACGACGGGCCGCGCAGGTGACCGCGTCGGATCATTGAAGTACATGACGTCGGCTGCGTGGATCAAAGTTTCCGCGACTTTCGAGAAAGAATTATCGGGCAGGTCCGTGACGAGCTTCATCTTAGAGTCGAAGCGCTCACCAGAGGCGTCCATTAGCGCCGCGGTGTACAGCAGGTAGAACTGTTCGTTCCATTCGCTCGATGAACGAGTTACCTCCGCCTCAGCCGGGAGGCCCAGCCCGTTCATCGCCGCAGTCCAGTCGGAATAGGCCGCGACGATCTCGGCGCCCCAGTCTAGCTTCTTCGCATGGTCGCCATTGAGCAACCGCAGCCATTGTGCCGCGGTCTGAGCGTCCGCGTGGATCGCCGCGCCACCGTGCACGACGCCATCCGGCTCTTCGGCCTCGTCCTCGGGTCGTTCGGGGCCGGGCACCGCAACACGCAATGTATGCCGCAAGATAGGCCTCTCGTCGGGAAACGCCGGCCAGGCGGGCTCATCTCCACCGTCGAGCCAGACGATGTCCGCGGCCACGGCGCGCTCGGTCGCTGCGGCCCGCTCGTCCTCGAACCTCTTCTGCAAGGCTTCGTCGTCGCCCCACGGGGGCCGTCGCCACAGGCAAGCCGAAAAAGCGACGCGCATGGCCGCCTTAAAAAGTCGCGGGTCGGTCTCGACGATCCTCTCAAGCGCCGCAGCGAAGGCCGTGAGGCCGCCATGATCACGGCGGCTCGCGGTGGCGACCAGCGCTTCGCGATCGGACTTGGACTGCCGGCGAATCCACAGATGGAACAGCGCCAGGATCGCGAGTGCGGGCCGGTTGAACCGCAGCAGTTTACCGGATCTGGAAGAGCGGTCCGACTCCCCGAAGAGGGCGCGCGCTATGACCTCCCTCACCCAGGCCTCATGCGTGTCTAGGAGATCGTCGCTACCATCGCGCGCCACTAGCATCGCGGTGGCGATAAGCCGCGTCGATCGCGACTTCAGCGCATCCGTGTCGCTGTCCTTTGGCAGCTCCCCGCCAGCATACGCGACGGCATCGCGGGCGGTCTCCGGCGTCGCATGCTCTGAACCGTCAATGGCGAGCTGAATACGCGCCTCCAGCTCGCTTGAGCTGGTCATTTCATTGTGGCGCCCGGTCAGCCGCGCTAGGTGCGCGGCCTCTTCGGGCGGGGAGCGGTAGGCGCGCCCGTCCTCGATATCGACCCAGTTAGCGACATCGAGAAGGTTCAGGGCATAGGCCCCCATGAACGCCGGATCACCGAAGCCAGCGTGCTCCCCATACCGCTCGAGCGTGCTCACCGCGGTTCCCAGCCGATCACGCAGAGTCCTGGTGGCCGCATCATCGGACAGGTAGGCGGGAAGCACTCTCTCGAGAGTGGCCCTGCGAGACGGTCTTGCCCGCAGGTCGGCGAGCGTGACGCGACCAGACGGTTCGTCCCCGACCCCGAAGCGACCGTCGTGGTCGATCTGGTCGTGCCCACCGCGGAATCTTTCGACAGCTAGGAGCTCCGGGCACGCGAGGAACGGCACCAGAGCCTCGCGGGTTTTGGGGAAGTGCGAGATGAGGAGATCGACGGCGACCAAGAGATAGGCAGCACAGCCTCCGGGCGGACCGAGGATGTCGGCGACGACGGCGTCGATCTTTTCGCCGGCGTCCAGGCGATCGTGGCCCCAAGCCTCGAGGGCCTTCAGGCAGGATGCCACCGAGTACTCACGAGCCTGGTCGCGCGACCAGAAATAGGTGTCGGTCCAGGCGAAGAAATGTGGGCCATCGTCGAAGACGAGCGTGTATCCGTTTTCGCCGGGCTCGGTTCGATCACCGTGGAATTCGACCGCGGCGCTCACGAGCTCACGCACCAGTGCGAGGCCGTACTGCGGAGATGAGGTGAGGAGGTCGAGGAAAGGCGGTTGCGCCGGCGATGGCGGCAGGTAGTCGCTGTCAGCAAGGCTGAACGTGCGCTCACTCCCGTCCCCGTAGCGCGACTGATGTTCACGCTTCTCGTTCAAGCTGGCCGTGATCAGCGCGGCGAGCTCGGCAGGCGCGACCTTAGCGAGCGGCGCGCTCATCAACCGGATCGCCTTCACTTTGTACGAATCCCGCTCGGTCGTGACCTCTCGCAGGTAAGCCTTAGTATCCTCAGGAGCGTGCGAGGAGAGCAGCAGCGCGACGGTACGCAGTTCCTCGATCATGCGTCGGCGCTCGTTGCTGTCCATACGCCCCGCCGCCGCATCGGTCGGGATTGTAACCTCAGCTTCCCTCACATCGAGCTGCCGCAGCCAGTGAAGCAACATGGAGGCGGTTGGACTAGCGAGCGTAGGAACCATTACCAGCAGCTGGAGCTGAATCTCGATTAGATCAATGACGGCGCCAATCGCCTGGATCGGGATATCCTTCGAATGCTGTAGCACCCAACGTAGCAGCCATACGCCCGAGCCAGTCGTGTTGGTGCGAAGCGATCGCGGAATTGGCTTTTCGGTGCCTACCTTCATCGTTGCGTAGAGATCGGCCGTCGGGACGGTCTCGACCGCCGTGATCGCTCTGCTCAGCTCGGCGAAGAGCGCGGCGCCGTCGGCGAGGAGCGCCGCGCTGCAACGTTCCAACAGTTCGAACCCGATTTCTGACCGCACTATTGCCAACAGCGCCTGCCGACGCCACGAGCTGTGGGCGCCGGCGAGCGAGAGCCGGTCGAGCAGGTCGAGCCAGGCAGCACACTCCTGCCGTGCTTCCAGCGCCAGCCGACCCGCGAATTCGATGCCGCGGGCGACGCGCGGCGACACGGGAGCCGACAGATCCAGACTCGCAAGCCGACTGTAATCCTCGTCGATGATGCTTCCAATTCCCCAATCGCGGAGCACGTCGTGGTAGAATCCTAGCTGGTCGCGACGAACCTCCCTCAGCGTTAGGGAACTGGTCAGATGCGAACGCGCGGCGGAATCGGCACGCAGTTCCAGTTCGAGCTCCCCTGCGAGGCTATTCTCTGCGAGGTCAGCCAGAATTCGCTGCGCCGGCCTGACAACATCCTTCTGGGCATCGTCCGCACTGCTCCACCAGTGCCTTGCTAGCGCTGCTTCAGTCCGGATGTCCGCGGACGCTGGTGCCTTCAGAAGACGCGAGAGCCGGTAGAGATTGCGCGCGATGCGGGCCGCTTGGTGACCGGATGCCAAAAGCGCGCGAAGCTCGGGCGCCGTGTCGACCAGGAACGCCGCCTCGTCGTTTGTGAGTTCTCCGACCTCCACCGCATAGATGCCGCCGAATGCTTCGGCTATGTCGTCGGCGATCCACGAGTCGGTGGCATCACCATAGCCGGCGCGTGCCGTCGCGATGACCGTGAAGCCGTCAACCGCACTGGCCGCGCGGAGCAGATCGTTCACTGTACGCTGCCGCGCGAGGTCGGCGAACATCTCCAGGCTGTCGATGAGTATGACGGCGCCACCACTGACGGCAAGATCATTCAGGAATTCGTGGGCGGTACCGGGAATGCCAACCGCCTGGGCGAACGCCAGCCAGCCGCCGGCGAGTGTTGAGACCGGATCGAGGACGATGATCTGAGCCTCACGGCCGACCCGCTCGGCAGCCCCACGAAGGACCGCGGACTTCCCCACGCCGGGTCCGCCGCGCAGCTCCACAAAGCGATGCTCCCCCGTCGCTTGGTCTAACGCAGCGACGGTGTCGAGACGGGTGAGGTGCACACCGGCAACCGCCGTGCCAATCCCCGCCAGCGTCATACGGGCCATGTCCGCCAGCCTCGCGCGCGCCGGCCGGTAGTCCCGGTCGCCTGCCAGACGGAATCCGCGATCCACTAGCTTGGCGCGCAATTCGTGCCGATCAATCGATCCGCCGGACTTGGCGGTCGCGATTGATATCTCAATCAAGTCGCTCCACAGCGAACCAGCGCGGGAGACATCCTCGTCAGCAAGCACCTGACGCGCGACCGACAGCGCATGCGTCCGGGCCAGTGGCGCGGTTGACTCAAAGTCGAACTCGAGGATTGCGAACCTCCGAAGAAGTCGCCAGATGGCGTCATCGCTATCTTCGACGGCAGCGGCGACGAGGTTCGAGCGGAACGTTGCGACGAAGTTTCGCATGGAATCGCTCGCCACTCCCTTGGCGGCGAGCCGATCGAAGAACTCAACGCTGGATGCCGACCTGCGCGCCCAGAGCAGCACGTCCTGGTACGGACCGGATATCGCTTTGCTCGTGCGCTGCGTGGCCACTGCAAGCTGATGCCGATCCTCCGGCACGTCGCTTCGCGAACTCCGCGCGATCTGCTCGGCGACCTCTTGGAACGTTATGTCCTTCGGAGAGAACGAGATCTCCCGCTTTGATTGAATCTCGAGAAGCTCGTCGCCCGACGGGCTAACGCCACATACAATCAGGTCATCAAGCGCGTAGCCGAGGTCGGCCCCCTGGAAGCGCACCCGGCTAATCCTCGCGCCGGGCATCCCCCGCGCCTCTGTTCCGGCCAGCATAGCGAGCAGGTAGAATGCCCCGAGCTCGCCCTCAATATAGACCCCTGCCCCGCCCCGCGATGCCGGACTGGATCCCCTTTTCTCGTCCTCCATGGGTTCGTCGCTCGGCATTCCGTGAGTATAGCTCGGTGATCCCGCCCTCCGTCAGCAACCTTGGGCACGTCTCGAGATAGCAGATCATAACGGGCGGCAATACCCATTATTGACCGCTTTCTGCCGAGTAGCGTCCATCAGGATTTGGCTGCGCGCTCATTGAGGCCGTCCCCAAATCCTTCAACTTCGCGTACTCAGGAAAGCAAGACGAACAGGCTTCTGGCGGCTGCAGCCTAGTTCGAAAGTCTTCCCTTACGTTGCGCGAAGAACACAGTAGGTTGTGTTAGGGCGTAATGGCGACCGGCGGTATTGCGCGCCGGTATTATTGGCGGAGCAGACAGCTATACTGCTCTGGGGGGAAGGGCAGTGGTTCGCATTCGTCTTGTTGAGATTCAGAACTTTCGAGGTATCAGGTCGCTTAAGTGGGCACCCAAGGACGGCATAAACTGCCTGATTGGTCCTGGCGACAGTTGCAAGACTACCATCCTCGATGCGATCGACTACTGCCTCGGCGCGCGGCGATTCGCGCAATTCACGGACGCCGACTTCCACAAGCTCGACGTTGAACAGCCTGTCTCCGTCTCCTGCACCTTGGGCGCGCTATCGGACCGCCTGAAAAACATCGAGGCATACGGGCTCTATCTACGCGCGTTTGACCCGAGCACCGAGACTGTTGAGGATGAACCACGCAAAGGGACAGAAACGGCCCTGACGGTCAATCTGACCATCGGCAGCGATCTTGAGCCAGTATGGACCCTCGTCTCCCAGCGGGCTGCAGACCAGGGGCAATCCCGCAACCTTTCATGGGCCGACCGACAGGCAATTTCGCCAACGCGCCTCGGCGCCCTTGCTGAAGGCAACCTCGTGTGGCGGCGTGGGTCCATCCTCAACAAACTGTCGGAAGAACGGGCTGACGTGACCGCGGCGCTGGCAAAGGCCGCTCGCGAGGCGAGGTCGGCGTTCGGCGATAAGGCTGGAACGCAGCTCATCGGGACACTGGATATGGTGAAAAGCGTTGCGTCCTATCTTGGCATCCCCGTCGGTAAAGAAGTTAAGGCGATGCTCGATGCGCATTCCGTCTCATTCGGCGGGGGCACCATTTCGCTCCACAACGAGCACGGGATACCGCTTCGCGGCCTCGGCGTCGGCTCCACGCGACTGCTCATCGCGGGCTTGCAGCGGATGGCGGCAAGTGACGCAAGCATTGTTCTGATCGACGAACTGGAACATGGGCTGGAGCCGCACCGAATCCACCGTCTTCTCGATTCTATCGGGAGCAAGGAAAAGGTTGCCCCGCTCCAGGCATTCGTTTCCACGCATTCCCCTGTCGCACTTCGGGAGCTGTCTGGCGGACAGCTCGTGGTGGTCCGGCAAAAAGCCGGCGCGGTGGACATCAAGTCCGTTGGCGATGCCGACGATATTCAGAGCACTATCAGGGCGAATCCTGAAGCCTTCCTCGCTCCCACAGTCATCGTTTGCGAGGGCGCCAGCGAAGTTGGCTTGCTGAGGGGCGTCGACCAGTACAGAGTTAACCAGGGGCAGCCGTCATTGACTGCTCACGGTGTCGCCCTGGTCGACGCAGGCGGTGTCGAGAAGATTCACAAACGAGCCAACGCGTTCCTGAAGCTCGGGTACGCCGTCAGAGTTCTGCGAGATGATGATAAGGAGCCGGACTCGGCTGAGGAGAAGCTTTTCCTCGATGGCGGTGGCATCGTTTCGAAATGGGCCGGAAAGCGAAAGCTTGAGCAAGAGCTCTTTCACAGCTTGCCCGACGCCTCGGTGCAGAAGCTCCTTGACCTGGCTGTCGAGCTGCACACGGAGAAGGTCGTCGACGACCATATCAACACCGTATCGAGCGGAAACCACAGCTACAACGGCATCTCCACGGAGCTTTTTCTCGACAACCTCACGGCGGAGATGCGCGAGGTTCTGGGCAATGCCTCCAGCATTCGCAGGTCCGGCTGGTTCAAGTCTGTGAGCTGGATGGAAGAAGCGGCTCGGGAGATCGTGGCCCCCGCCCTGGAGGAAGCCGACCCAAGCCTCCGCAATATGATTGCTGAGGTGTTCAAGTGGATTTCCGATGACCGCTGAGGTGGATTTATTCGCCATTCGCAGGGGGTCCGTTACAGCTCCGGCCGGTTGCGGAAAGACCCATCTGATTGCGACCTCATTGCTTCGCCATGAAGACAAAAAGCCGGTTCTCATTCTTACACACACCAACGCCGGCGTAATAGCCCTTCGCACCAGGCTGACGCAACTTGGTGTACCGACCAGCGCCTACCGTGTTCTCACGATGGATGGCTGGGCAATGAGGCTAACCTCGACCTTTCCAACGCGCAGCGGCCTGAATCCAAGCGTCCTCCGCATCAGCAACCCAACGACGGACTATCCGGCGATCCGAAAGGCGGCCGTAGAGCTCGTAAAGCATGGTCACGTCGATGACACCCTCGCCGCCAGCTTTTCACGCCTGCTCGTCGACGAATACCAGGACTGCACTATGTCGCAGCACGCCCTTGCCTACTACTCTTCACGGGCGCTGCCTACCTGCGTTCTCGGCGACCCTTTGCAGACCGTATTCAACTTCAATGAAAAAATGCCTGAGTGGGACGGCCACGTCTGCAAATACTTTCCACCGTCGGGTGAACTTTCAGTTCCCTGGCGATGGAAAAACGCTGGCACCGAGGTCCTCGGCCGTTGGCTTCTTGATGTCCGCGCACAACTGGCAGCTGGAGAGAGTATCGACCTGTCGAAGGCGCCCAAGCACGTCACCTGGGTTCATCTCGACGGGACCGAAGATCACGAAAGACGTTTACGCGCGGCACGCACCACAGCGCCAGATGATAATGGGCGAGTCCTCATAATCGGCGATAGTAAGAGCCCGCCAAGTCAACGTCGGTTCGCAAGCCAAACGCCAGGCGCCGTCACGGTTGAGAGCGTCGATCTGAAAGACTTTGTCCAGTTCGCCGAAAAGTTCGACCTCAATGCACCGGATGCACTGAGCCAGCTCGTCGGGTTTGCGGAAGACGTGATGACCAACGTGGGTGGTGCGGACATGATCTCACGTCTCGCGACAATCACAGCCGGCCGCGCAAAAAAGCCGCCGAACGAGGTCGAGCAAGCTGCTATCGAGTTCCAGGTGAACCGAAGCTATTCAAATGCGGCTGCTCTCCTTTCTGAGCTAAGCAAGCGGCCAGGCGTTCGTTCACACCGACCACTTGTGCTTGGCGCCTGCATCCGCGCGCTCAACGAAGCCGATTCAGCCTCTCTGACATCCCTTCATGATGCGGCATTGCGTGCCCGAGAACAGAACCGAATGGGCGGACGCTCGCTGCCGAAACGCGGCGTCGGTAGCACGCTTACACTTAAAGGTCTGGAGGCGGAAGTTGCAGTTATACTGGATGTCTCGCAGATGAGTGCGAGCCATCTTTATGTGGCGATGACCCGCGGCTCGAAGTCCCTCATTATCTGCTCGAAGTCAAAGAAGCTGCATCCAGTTGCCAGAACCTAGGCACCCTTCTTGTTTGACCAAATTCGTTGCACACCGGGAGAGAACGCCAGGAGAATCAGCTCCAAGAGCCCGGTCGAGAGTGAAGTGTTGAGCAACGCCGCTGGTGGTCTCGCCGAGGAACGCGGCAGGAAAGTGAATTGAGGAAAGCACAAGGGGATGCCGGTGAAAGTCTAAAAGACGTGAAACCGACGAGCTGTCGCGACCTAGCATTGCTCCAGTACCGAGACTGATCAGCTTTTGGAAGTAGGGGCGGCGATTGGAGCTTTCTTGGGGATTGATCCAACTCACAGTTGACCGAAACATCAGACTCAGCCAAAATGAACAAAACAGGAACATGACTATTTCTATGGCTGGACACCTCCACGAACCTCACATCCCCTGCCCCAAGTGCGGTCACCAAATTCCGCTTACGGAGTCAATTGCAGCACCTTTATTGGAAGCCGAGCGACGAGGCTTCCAAACCAAGCTTGCTGCGAAAGAGACGGAATTCGCTCGCAAAGCTGACGAATTGCAACAACAGGAAGACGAAGTCGTCAAAGCAAGAGCTAACGTCGAAGAGCAGATCAAGCAACGGCTGGAGACCGAACGCAGGCAAGTCGCCGCTGCCGAGGCCAAGAAGGCACGGGACGCTGTGGCTTCAGACCTGCAGGCGCGGGTGAACGAAGTTGCAGAGCTGCAACGGATGCTTGAGAGCAACAATGTCAAGCTAGCGGAAGCCCAGCAGGCACAGGCTGAGCTAATGCGTAAGCAACGGGCACTTGATGAAGAGAAGCGCGAGCTGGATTTGACGATTGAAAAGCGCGTGCAAGCTTCCGTCGAGACTATCCAAACCAAAGCCCGCCAGGAGGCCGACGAGGCAGCCCGGTTGCGAGTCGCGGAGAAGGATCAGACCATTGAATCTATGGCGCGGACGATCGAGGAACTGAAGCGCAAGGCGGAGCAAGGGTCGCAGCAGTCACAAGGCGAGGTTCTGGAACTTGAGCTCGAGGAGCTTTTGCGCGGACGCTTTCCGACAGACTCCATCGATCCCATCGGCAAAGGTGAGCTTGGTGCAGATGTAATGCAGCAGGTGAACGGAGCTATCGGCCAGCCTGCCGGCATCATTCTGTGGGAAACTAAGCGCACCAAGGCCTGGAGTGATGGATGGCTCGCCAAATTGCGGGACGACCAGCGCCGATCAGGCGCCGATGTGGCCCTGATTGTCTCTCAAGCCTTACCCAAGCATGTCGAGCAATTCGACCTGGTCGAGGGCGTTTGGGTCGCTCATCCTCGTTGTGCTCTCCCGGTGGCGGTGGCGCTCCGCCAAGGTCTAATTGACGTGACCAGCTCACGATTGGTCCAGCAGGGCCAGCAAACGAAGATGGAGCAGGTCTATCACTATCTGACCGGTACCAAGTTTAGGCAACGCGTGGACGCCGTCGTTGAAAAATTCAACGATATGCGGGACGACCTCGACAAGGAACGTAAGTTCATGGGGCGTCAGTGGGCCAAGCGAGAAACACAGATTCTGTCTGTGCTTGACTCCACAGTCGGCATGGTCGGCGATCTGCAAGCGATCGCTGGCAAGGCGATGCCGGAGATCCCGAGCCTAGACATGCCCTTGTTGGAAGATGCAACCGACTTTCAACGGAAAGTGGGATAGTGGGCGTTGACAAAGTTCAAGCTCCTCCCCTTGATTTCGATCAGCTCATCGATGAAAGCTAGCCAGTTGGAACTGGCTAGCTTTTCTTAATTTCCTCATCAGTCACGCAAAACGGTCCAATTAAAGGTTCTGAATGTGGGGCGGCAACACAGAGCGACGCAGCGGTACTCCTAATCGCTGCGTCGTCTGTGCGGCCCGATCCGGCTCTCGCCGCTATACCGCCTCCAAGCTCCCGTCGATCTTCTCCACAATGATTGCGTCCTTGTACCTTCCGACGTACATGCCGCTCCGTTCCACCTCTTCGATGTATTTCCGCAAGGCTCGCAAAACGTCGGATGCGCTCATGGCTGCGCCAGGCAAGATGACAAGCTCATCCCGTAGCGAAGTCTTTCCAATCTGTGCGACAGCTTTGCCTCGACTTCGTAGCACCTCGCGGTGTCCCCGCGATTCCTGCCGCGCCCACGGTTCGCGCGTGACGGTGATCGAATACTCGACAAGCTCGCTGCCCACGAAGTCTTCTGTCTTGCCGATAGTTTGGGCGTACGTCGCTCCATGAAAACCACCATCTAGTTTGTCGTTCTTGCAAAGATTGCATTCGAAATCTGCTTCTTTGATTTTCATCGTTTTCCTCATTGGCTTTGCGCCGCTCCATTCGGTCGCTTCACACTTTACAAGATGAGCGAATGGTTATTGGCGGAACCGCAGCTAAAGGAATGGGGTCTCCGGCTCAGGAACTGATAAGCAAACTCTCAAAACCTTAACAATTAACGCAGGGATGCATCTAAGCTGCTGTCTGTGAAGCCTTGGATGACCGCGGACGACGTCCGCGGTCATTTTCGCTCTTACAAGATGTCGACCCTGGATGGATCATCGTGATTTACGCCCGGCAAATCGGCGCACCGGATGCCGTTATCATGCTCCGCCCATCGGGGGGCCCAAGGTTACAAATTTTCTCCCGCGCTCCGAAGCTGCAGCTTTTAAGGGAATTCTAAGTGGCTGCCCCTCGAAGAGCACTGGACTCTCAAGGTCCACTAAAGACGGCATTTTATTTGCCTTATCTAGCGAGAACCACAAGTAGTGTCCTTCTTTCGGTGTGGACCCAATGAGGTCCTGGATGATCAGTCCATCCTGCACTTCAGGTCCGATTAGGCGAAGCTCCCCTTTCAATACCCGGTCGATTATCGTCCCGATCCCTCTCCAAGCATTTTTCACGATGCCCACGTCAAAATCAGCACGATATCGTTCAGACAGTTCGATTGAGCGTGACAATTCCGACCTTCTCAACTTGAACCCGATCGTGTGGGCAGTTAGCCCCTCCAATCTTTCGTCTGAAATGTCTCCAAAGTGATCCAAGTCCTTGGCTTCAGGTCCGAAGCAAAACCACGTTTCACGACGCGTGTGTTCGGAGATGAGGAAACCAGAGTCGTTGAGAGCGAGGATGATCGCCACTAGCGCGCGCTGCTCCGTCGGGCCACAGTTGCCACCAACTCCTCCGGGG
Source organism: Bradyrhizobium sp. MOS001 (assembly GCF_004634465.1). Taxonomy (NCBI): domain Bacteria; kingdom Pseudomonadati; phylum Pseudomonadota; class Alphaproteobacteria; order Hyphomicrobiales; family Nitrobacteraceae; genus Bradyrhizobium; species Bradyrhizobium sp. MOS001. Next base: position 84,381 of record NZ_SPVJ01000031.1, on the reverse strand, counting down.
AGACCTCTGTATAGAGTGCGAGCGACTTCGAACGTGAACGGATCTACGAATATTTTCTTCATCGATTGTCTCCTGTAAATGCGCCTCTCGTTTTGAGAAGGGAAGCGGGATGCTTCGAGGATCATTTACAAGTCTGACTCGGGGGCAGGCTGCGAATGCTGTGAGTGAGGATTAGAAAAGGACCTGAGCACCAGAGAACCTAATCAAGACCATTCGAGATGTCCGCCGTGACTGATAAGCAAATTCTGAATCCTTATCAGTTGCCGCCCTCATTGCTGAAGGGCCGCCCTACCCGCGACCGCAACGATCGATGAGCCTCGATCTAACGGCGAAGCAAAATGGCCGGATCCAGACCGTTCTCGTACATGAAGGGGGTCAGCGAACTGCCCCCTTCATTATTACGATTCAGGCTTCTCGTACTGTTCGGCCTGCCAAGTACGTAACAAGGTCGGACTGCACGAGCGGTCTATGAGGTGGAAGGCGACGCCTTAGCTTCTGTGCTGCGGCGCGTGCGTCATCCTCCATTTCCTCAAATGTTGTGACGAACTCCCTGACTATTCGTGCCTTCGTGACCCGGTTGGCCCTCTTTATATCCAAGTATCGCTGCCGGAAGCTGCCGCATTTTCTTCGATACTGACGAATGATGTCGAGACACTCCTTCATCAACTCGTCGTTCATTCCAGCTTCCACGGTTTTCCTTGTTGCCGTTCGCCTTGATCCCTTCGTCTTGATCTGCGTTGCCCTTGGCATCTTGGTCTTGTCTTCGTCCATCTCTTGCTCCTTTCGCCTTATCGCGGAATGCGAGGTCGGCTGGGACGATTTACAAGTTTCTGGGGCGCTTCGATTCGGCCGTAGCTCAGTCAGCCACAGAGAGATCGGGTCGCTCGGATCAGTATCCATTCATCGATCATTGAAATATCGCTCACGTCTTCCTTCGATCTCGCTACGCGCCGCTCGGACCTATCCAGAATTGGCGGCAAGCTCGACAGCCTCACCGGTCGGTGAAAGCGCCGCCTGCTTCACCTGCAATTCCCCTTGCACGCCGACTCAGATTCTCTAGAATCTGATTGCAACAGGTATTTTTTGAGATGGCTGGCAAGCAAGCCAAGACACTTTCGACTGATCATATCGACGATCTCTTGTTTTTCGCCGAGCGCTCTCGCCACCCGCTTCGCAACCGTCTCATCGTCTTACTATCGATCAAGGCAGGTCTTCGTGCCGCCGAGATTGCCAAGTTGACATGGGCTATGCTGCTGGACCCAAGCGGCGAGGTCGGCGGTACGCTTGAAGTTCGCGACGAGATCGCCAAGAAACGGAGCGGTCGCTCAATTCCGATTCATCCCGAGCTTCGACAGGCCCTCGTTGAAGCACGACGGATATGCAACGGGCATGGGCCCCTCATTCGATCCGAGCGCGGCGGCGCCATGACACCGATGAGCATCGTTGTCTGGTTCAACCGCGCTTATGATGAGCTCGGGTTCGAGGGGTGCTCGTCGCATTCGGGACGAAGGACTTTCATTACGCGAGCGGCTCGCGCGGTTCACAAGGCAGGCGGCTCGTTGAGAGATGTTCAACTGCTGGCCGGCCACCGATCCATCCAAACTACGCAACGCTACATCGATGGCGATAGTGATGCCCAACGGAGGCTGGTATCCCTCATCTAGTAACCAGCGTTCCAGGTAGACGCTCGGCAAAGACCCCGACTAGCAAGAAATCGGTCGCGGCGAGAACCTCCGATCCGCTGAGCCGCGCTGAAAGCTTGATCCGGACAGTCTGTGCGGTCGCCGGTTCAATGTCGTTCCTTGACGAGATCGACAACGAGGCTCGGGACGCCGGCCTAAATCGAGCTGTCGCCCTCGCTGACACGCCGCCGATTTTTGATTGGCTTGTCACGACGTTTAGCTTTCAAGGCATCTCAGACCGCGTCGCGCGCGACTACATGCACAAGCATGGCACGGCATCCTGGTCGACGATTGCAGCGAGCGAGAAGAATGCGCCCTCTTGCCCGAAGCTGCGCAGCTACTGGCATTTCGAAGGCTGCCGATACGACAAGACCAGTTTTACCTGTGCGGAGCCCGACCACATCGATGCGTGCGCCCTGCCCCGGCCACACCTTCGCAACGGCCGACTGAATCAAACCGCGTACTCGCTCTTCTTGTTCGTCCGCGACCTCGCCAACAACGATCTGGTGGGCTGGATCGACAGCCAACTGGACGGCGCAAAAGGTTCGACCAAGGTCGAGCTGGAAGCGGCGCGTCAGGAAGCCTTGATCGGCCCCCTGCGAAACGTTTACGGCGTCTCCGACAAGATATTAATGATGACGCTCTCGACGCTGCTGATCGGTGTGCGCGAGCACCGGCCGCTCTGGCTTGAAACCGGTACCGCGATGATCGCGGTAGACACGCTGGTTCATAACTTTCTGCATCGCACGGGCATTCTACAGGACTGCGATAGCTCTCACGCTTATGGCGCCGCTTGTTACGGCCCGGGTGGCTGCGCGGAGATCATCAGGACAGTGGCCAGCCGTATCGATACGCGCGCCTTGAACCCTGTATTCCCGCAGAGGTTCGCCAGATACGTGCAAAATTCCATTTGGAGGCTCTGCTCTCTCGACGGCCTCAACTTTTGTAATGGCAACCGAATTGACGACCGGCAAGCCTGCCAAATCGGTTACTGCCACCTGTATCAGAGGTGCGATCGAATACCGTTAAAATCGCAAAAATCGACGTAAAAACAGCGGCTTACGACCAATTTTTGGCGAATAATTCGCTTGAGTGCGAAGCACGGCTCGCCTATACTCGCTCTACAAGGTCAAACAACGACTTTGCAATTTATAGTGGAGACACTTCCGTGATTAAGTTGCCTCGGCGAGCAAATGGCCCGCCACCGTGGCCAAGCCACAACATCGCGAGAACTGCATACAGCGGGGCCTTTTCAGGCCCCGTATGCTTTTGAGGAGGAGAAACATGGGAAAGCAGCCAGAGAAGAAAGCGGTCACCACACCAGACAAGCTCTTTGTCTTCGGTCTTGATGAAGAAGGAAAACCACGGGGCGCTCGGTTTCCCGAGTTCAGCGAAAAAGTCGCTAGTGCTGCGGCGCAGATGAAGCTGGCATCCGTGCACCCGGCGTCGCCAGCAGTCACCGAGATCGGCATGAAGCTGCCCGCGGGGAGGTTATATGCGAGCGGCAAGGCGTTCGTGCCGCCGATCCGCCGCGACCTCCTCGGCAAACTCAAAGCAGCGCTCAATACGGCCGGTGACGAAAGCCGTGTCCACCAGCCCGCGCCATCCCCTGAAAAGGCCAAGGCGACGGACCGCGTTGTTGCTGCTGGCCTGCCGCGCACGTGGGACAGCATCGCAGTCGGCCAACTGGTGCTCGTCGAGGACGATGACCCCGGGTTTGGGTGGTGGCCTTGCTTAGTGACCAAGCGGGAGAACCAGGTTTTGACACTTCAGCTTCGCGACTACCCGGACAAGGGCACCTACGTCCGGCATATCGCCCAGGTGGGGCTTGTAAACCCCGGTCCAGAATAACCAGCTCGCTTAGCGCCAAGCCCGGACCAAGGCCCGGGCTTCGACACCTATCCCTGCCTGACGCTCAGCAGACGCGAGCCCAGGCCCATCAACCAACAGACATCATGGAGAACAACCATGTCCCCGCACACGGACACGGACCGGATACGCGTGCTCAACGACGAGCTTCGCAAGCACCTTCTCGGCGGCGGCGCCGTCATCACGGCCGGCATCGCCGAGCTGGGCCCGGAGGCCGTGGAACGCCTAGTCAAGACAATTGCCGTCTTTGACGACTTTTGCCACGCCAACGATCCCCACGAAGAGCATGACTTTGGTGCTTTTGACTTTGACGGCACCGCCGTGATGTTCAAGATCGACTATTTTGATAAGTCGCTCAACTTCCGCTCACCCAACCCGGCAGACCCCGCCGTAACCGAGCGGATCATCACGATCATGAGGGCAGACGAGTACTAAAGTCTCAATAGACCCCGACAAGAACCTTCACTGCTCGCTCACGAGTTTGACGAGCGGCACCGACAAAGCCTCAGCAATTTGAGCCATTGCCATAAGGCTGGGGTTACGCCGACCTCGCTCGATTCCGCCGATGTAGGTCAAATCCAAGTCGGCTTCGAACGCCAATTTCTCTTGGGTCATTCGGCGCTGCTGACGAATACGCCGGACATTCTTGCCAACAATGACGCGCCAATCCTGCATTGCTGGATGGAGCATCATCGGGCATATAGTCTCTAGGGACTATATTCCATATTAAGCGAGAATCTGGGGTCGAAGCGAGGGCAACTTCCAACACCTTCACTAGAACGAGGAACACCAACGTGACTGAAGAGCTTTCTGCACCACCGCCGCTGCCGGATATTGGGGCCGCCAGCCAGCCCGGGCCAAACGAGTGGCACTACGTCGTAAACGGCGCTCGGCGAGGCCCGACGACTGCGACGACCATCAAGGACCTCCTGAACAAGAAAGAGATTGAGACCGACACTCAGGTTTGGCGAAAGGGTATGCCTGAATGGAAACCCCTCCGAGAGAGCGACCTAGGTGAACTTGTAGCTGCCGAGCCACCCGCCATTTCGTCGAAGCACATCGGCAACGGTTACGTCTGGACGCTGGCCTTCTTGCCTTTCGTTATCGGGGTGATCGAGGCTGTGGTGAGCGCCAGTAATCAGGACGCTGCAGTTCGCTCGCTAGCACTTGGATTTCCGTATCATCCGAGCAGAGGATTGCCGTTCCAGGTGCCCCTCGCGGTCAACGCCCTTTTGGGCTGGCTCGATGATCGCAGACTACAGCAGGCGGGCTACGGCTCTCGGGTAACGCGGATAACGGCCGTGCTGCTCGCGCCGGTCTACCTGTTCCTTAGGGCAAAACGGCTGAAGCAACGCCCCTACTATGCGGTGGCGTGGATCATCAGCATGTTCGCGGGATTTCTCATCTACGCATCCGTTGAAGGATAGCGCGGGGCCTCGTCGGGTCCGGCATCCACCTATTACGTAACTCACACCAGAGATCACAAATGTTGAAATGGATTGCTCTGCTCTCAATGTTCGCGTGTTCGTCGGCACTTGCTCAGACGCCGCCGCCCGACCCCATAGCGGTCATCCGTGCTCAAATCATGCAGCACTGGTTTCCCGCTCCACAAGTCAACCTCAACTATGCTGTCAGTTTCGACTTGGATCGAGACGGTAGAATTATCGGTCAACCGGTGGTCGCCGCAACAAGCTACGATCAAGGCGGCTCCGCAGAGAGCCTGAAATATGCCATCCTGGGCGCGCAGCCGTTCTTTTTGCTTCGCCCGGACGACTACGAAAGCTGGAAGCACGTCACGACCAGCTTCACTCGGACGGATAAAAAATTAACGGACATTTACGCCTTTACAAAAAGGGATATTTTGGGAGTTGCGACCGGTATGCCCGAAGCTGCGGCAAAGGCCGCGATGGCTGAAAAAGAATGTAGCATCTCGTCGCCAAAGCCAGCGATGTTGGAGTGTACGAACGCCAAGGGCAATCGGCTTGCCGCCCGATTGACCGAGAACATGTCGCCCAACGTGGTGACAGCCATATCCTACATCTTCCAATCCGGCGCACCAGCCCCGGAACTCGTCGGTTTAATCTCCGCCCAATTTCATACCCGGCCATTTAACCGAATTTGGCACCTCAGCAACTTCTCGACGATGGAGCTTGATCAGTACTCCAGCGAACCGCGATCCTCGAACTCTCCAATTCCATCATGGGTGCTCACTATCAACGAGCCTCGATTTTTGGACCAAGATCGGGATGCCCTCCTAGAGAAGCAAAGGGCTGCGGTGCCGCCTCCAAAGTTCTAACGCACAGTTTTATGCAGCGAAGAGGGAATCTAGGCTACCTCGTCGCCGCGACCGCTGGGGGTTATGATGGGCCAAAGAGAAGAACCTTCGGGGGCAGACCAAGTCTACGTCCTCGGTTTGGATGACAATGGAGATCCTCGCGGTGCTCGGTTCATCGTCCTGAGGGACAGCATCGTCTCCGCGGCTATGGACATGAACTGCCGCATCCTGATCCGTCAGCCTCCCGAGGTGAGCGCGCTCGCCAGAAAACTGCCGCTGGGCTACGTGCTCGGCACCGGCAAGACGGTCAGCTTGTTGATCCCGAGAATTGGACCCAGTCTTTACCGACAGGTTTTGGAAGCCGCGCGGATCGCTAGAATTCATGAAGAAACCAGAATCGCTGCTGCTATTTCGACGACCGTGCATTGAGTTTTTTTCGACCAGCGATACGCTAAAAACATCATTTGAGAGCGCCTCAACAGCTACGACTCAATGCTAACGTTGAGACAGGTATTAGTAGAGGATCCGCGCGCTGCTTTCGGGCCGTCCTGCCTGACACGAACCACAAGCAAAAGAGCTGCCGGGTACGAGCACTGGAATACAGCTCCCCCCAACGCGTCCCGGCCACCAAGCGCCGGCGATTCGCGCGATGGCACGACGGACGAGCTGGATGTGCCCGCCAAGCCGCGCAAGCGAAGAGGAAGCGGCGACGGTTACGCCGTGATTACCCAGAGGGGGACTGGACTGATTGAGAAACCATGCCCTGCCTTGTTCACGAACTCACGCAAAGACGCCGGTCATCGTGATGACCGGCGTCTAAGAGCGCCTGTTCGGTTTACAAGTTTCAAATTCGCTCAGAGCTGATCGTCTTTTCTGCAAATGATCGCCTAAAGCGAATGGGCCGATATCAGAATTTTCGCCTTGAGAAATCGGAAATATCCATTGGAGCATGGGCGGGACGCAGTCGGGTTCTCGACCGCTCGGTCCCACCTCTGTAAATGGCAGCCCCCTGATCGAACGGCCATTTCTGGCGACCGTGTCCGGACAAAAAAGGCGGGCTTGAAAGCCCGCCTTGATTGACGACTTACATTTCCGCCAACTCCATGGCGGCTCTATAAACAGTAACACCTTCGTAGTTGCCTAGACCGAATCTTTTACCACAAAGCGGGAGTTATCTCGGGCTTTCTTGGCTACATCGATTCCACCTGAAGACCTTGCAAGCTGGCACAGTCCGTCTTCTTTCCCGCGGTACTCCAGCAATCCCAACGCACACTTCCCAAAGAGGTGGACCACGAAGGACGCCACCTCATCAACCGCTTCTCCGTTGGCTCCCAAAAACTCCGAAAGATCGTCAGCAAGCGTCGAGAACACCACCGGAGCCTCGATCCGTTCAAGTTCGCTTGGAATTCCGTGTCCCTTCACACCGACGTCTATTTCCAGGTGACGCGAGGGCTTCCAGTATCGAACCTTGCGTCCGCCGCACTTCTCACCTCTGGCGATACCGCGACGTGCTAGGCATCTCATGATTAGGTGCATTCTATTAAATCGCGGCAGATCCGCATACTCAGGGTCGTGCCTCAACAGGCTGATGTCGAGAACATTGGCGATCTCAGCAACGATGGCGTCAACTCTAACTTTCATTTCGTGCTCCTTGTTGGCCGCAACATCGCGGCTGGACAGGAAGCATTTACAAGATCACCTGAACTGCTCCCCGCTTGATAGCTCACCCGTGCGGCAGAGACTTCTCTTCCCCCTGGCAGATTCGCAATCCTGCAACAAGAAAAGCCCCACCGTTGCCGAAAACGGTGGGGCTCTGATCGTCGCGTTGTCGAGGACAATACGCCACCTCCGACTGGCGCCAGAGTCCCTCGCTGCTCAGGAGCCAGCCTGAATCAGGTGGCCCATCGTCGGCAAGTCGATCAACTGAGGTGTAGCGTTCGTAAAGCCATCGTTCGTGTGATCGACAAAAACGGATTTGTTATCGAGTGACGAGCACGTCATAACTGCCATTGCCGCGCAGGATTCTTTCAACTTCGGAAAGTGGCGATGTTTTCACCGTCATTAGCCACTGCATAGAATTAGTGCGCTTTGCGATGGCGCTCGAGCCACTCTGGTTAGCTTTACATGTTCTACACTGCACATGCCGCTACCGCGGCCGCTCCTTCTGAGACGGCTAATGAGAGAAAGCGCCCCCTATTCAGTCTAGGACTCGTCCTCGACCGATGTTTTAGGCGTCCTCCTCAGAGGCTGTCGCGGACCAGTCTGTGACTGAGGATCACAGGGAGTCGCGGACAAAGTCGAACTTGTAAACCTGAGAAGTTTGTAGCGGACCTGGCCCCCACGCCACTGGACGCCATTCAGAACGCAACAGCTTTCGCAGGTGTAACAATGAAATTCGACTTCCGCGGCGCAGCACTGAAAGTTAACCAGGAGGATTTTCCTGCAGGATTTGAGAGCTCCAGAGAGGCTAGGATAGCGCGCCAACGACTTGGGACGGCCCTGGAGCAAGGCGGAGAAAGTGGTCGGCGACTAGCTTACCTTTTGGGGAACTGCGGCTTGGGGCCGTGTCGGTCGGCAGCCTGTCCAACTTGCCGCCGCCATTTCCGACTCTGGTGGGGCTCGGAAATCAGCAAATACGTGGCGATTGATCCAGACTACTGGTTTACGGTGAGCATCGTCCCACAAGACCTGTTCTTCGCCATCGGAGAGCTTAACCGGTTCAATTGGGATCATATCAAGGATCGCCTCCGGAAGCAGATTGCGCGAAACTTCGCCGGCGACGTAATCGCGGTCGGCGCTTTTGACTACGCCCTTCAGATATTTGACGATGGCCGCCATCCCAAATGGCGTCCCCATATTTACTTACTGTTCCAAGGTGGTGCGAAAAACCAGATCGAGCGCAGCCTTGGTAGGTATTATCCGAACGATGACGACACTCCGAGGCCCATCGTCGTCACTCCTCAACGGACAAACGATGAGGATCGGATAAAAACAGCCACCTACAGCTTCAAATCGAGCTTCTATCAGCGGGTTCCTATAATAGATCGTCGGGGCAATGCCGACACAGAAAAAAGACCGCTGGAGCAGGCTCAGGAAGCTGAGCTAGCGCTATTATTGCATCGGCAAGGTTACTTGGGCCGCATAATACGCTACGGCCGTGATGATGCCTTTCCGTTGCTGACAATGAGGTAAATTATAGCGCGCCAGATTTGGACGAAGATGGCGCAAGTCGAAGATGACGCAAACCGACTAGTGGCTCTGCACAGTGATTTTGACAGGTTGGGTCCGGCGGTCAGATTAGCTCCGGCAGGAGTTTCGGATCAACGAGGACCTCGATGCTGCGAGGCGTCCTTGGCTGCCGTCTGATGAGGCGGGCGCGTTCCAGTGTCAGGACCATCTGGTGAACCGTAGGCGGGCTGACGCGGAAATATTCCTGCATGTCGGTTTCGGCCGGGGGCCTGCGATGCAGCCGGGTATAGAGGTGGATAAAAGCCAGATACTGCCCCTGCGTGGGCGTGAAGGGTTTTGTCGAAGGACTCACGCCGGCCATCCGATTCAGTTGTTCGTGCGTGCCTCGAACGAGGAGGCACGCCATGAATGTACGCTATCGGGTCGAACTCAGCCAAATCGAGCGCACCGAACTGAGGGCGCTGCTCAGCGGCGGCAAGCATGCGTCCCGCAAGCTCAAGCGAGCGCAGATTTTGCTGGCCGCCGATGCCGAGACCAGCGACGAGGAGATCGCAAGGAGCGTCGGCGTGAGCGGCTCGACCGTGTACCGGACCAAGCGACGCTTCGTGGAAGGCAATCTGGAGCGGGCGCTGAGCGAAGAGCCGCGTCCCGGGGCGGAGCGCAAACTCACGGGCAAGGAAGAAGCCTTGCTGGTGGCGACAGCCTGCGCCAGTCCGCCAAGGGGCCGTGCCCGCTGGACGCTAAAGCTGCTGGCGGGTGCGATGGTCAAGCTCACCGAACACAAGAGCCTGTCGCACGAGACGGTTCGGCGGCGCCTGGCCGAGAATGCCCTCAAGCCCTGGCGCAAAGACATGTGGTGCATTCCGCAGGTCGACGGCGAATACGTCGCCCGCATGGAGGATGTGCTCGACCTCTATGCCGAGGCACCCGACTCCAGGCGGCCAGTGGTGTGCTTCGACGAAAGCCCGGTGCAACTCATCGGCGAAACGCGTCAGCCCATCCCGGCCAAGCCCGGCAGGCTCGAACGTTACGATTATGAGTATCGTCGCAATGGCACGGTCAATCTCTTCGTTCTCCTCGACGTGCATCGTCCCTGGCGCAAGGTCAAGGTCACCGAGCGGCGAGCGGCAAGGGATTACGCCCAATGCATGCGTGATCTCGTCGACATCCATTATCCCGACGCCGAGATCATCCGGGTCGTCCAGGACAATTTATCGACCCACTCCGCCGGCGCCCTCTATCAGGCGTTCCCGCCCGCCGAAGCCAGGCGGATTTTGCGACGGCTCGAGTTCCACTATACCCCAAAACACGCAAGCTGGCTCAACATGGTCGAGATCGAAATCGGCGTCCTGCGGGGCCAGTGCCTGGATCGCAGGATCGACGACCCTAAGCGACTGCGCCGCGAAATCACCGCCTGGGAACGACAACGAAATGCCGCCCGCTCCCGCATCAAATGGATGTTCACAACAGACAAGGCTCGCGCCAAAATGGCTGGCGCCTACCCCGCCACTTCCAAAGAGTCATAATCCCTGTGACGAGGTACTAGCCTATTGGCCTGGGGCACAAGACAATAATATCGGTTGGGCTGTGTGGTCCATCTAGCGTTATCGTCGTCGCTTAGCTTTGGACCACACAGGAATTGACGAGTCGTAGTGTGGTGAAGGGTCAAGGGTTCGCTTTAAGCGAAGCCTATAATACTTCAGTCACCCCAATCCTCCTCGGATTCGACTGCCGACGCCGCATGTGCAACCTTTTGCATTACGATTTTCTCCACCGCAAACGCCGTCACGGTGCCCGCGGTCTTACGCACATAACCTGTCATTGTTATTTTGGTACCGCTGAATGGATCTAGCTTAGCTCGCAATGCAGCCGGCAGGCCAAATTGAATCGGCGAATCGAGGTCAACAATCTCTGCCTCGGCCGATCTTTCTTGACTTTCTTTGCCCGCTTCTATTGCCTTGGGCCAGTCATCAAAATCTTCAGCACCGCTAGCGCGCGCGGGGCGCTTCTTACGTGGCTGCTCCTGCGCCGCGAGCCTTGCCAGTTTCTCAATTCCTCCGTGTTCGGCTACGGCTTCAGAAATCTTGTCGAGCGGAACATCAAGTCGCTCCACCACATATCGCAAGGCTCGGGCTCTTTTTGATGCCATCTTCCTCGCCTGCTCCGTCTCCGCCTCACAGACAAAGATCAACGCGGCATAAACAACGTCTCTCGCGCCCATTTCTTTCCGGAAGCGCGTTTTGAGTTCATCGTCTCGCTCGATTGTGAAGGCAATTTTCATTGCCTCGCCCATCACCTTATATTCGGCGATCCGGTACCCTTCCGCCAAGCTTCGGTGTTTATCTCTCGCACGGTTGAGTTCGATCATGACGTCGTCAAACAAACATACCGCTGTTGTTGACTCTCGCGCCACGTTCGACGCGCCCAAGTTGATTTCAGCCATTTTTGGTACCCATGGACATAGGTCTCCACTCCGCTCAATGGAGAGCGGAAAAGATCAGTTTCGGGTAAGCCTGAGGTTGAGTGGACTTAGCAATCGGCCTCTAGTTGCAGGCCCAATGCCTGCCACGCCGAGCGCGAAGCACATTCGAACATCAGTCTTGGGTGAATCTGAAATTTAGTGGATTCCAACGGTCGGCCGCGAGTTGCAGGATACTGCCTGCCGCGTCGAGCCGCGAAGTACCATTCAGGAAACGTCTTCGCGGGCACTCGTTGTCTGCTGAGCGAACCATCGCGGTCCGCCGGCAGATGCTCAACCACCTGTCTGCTATCGTGGCTAAGACTAAGATCAGGGACTTGACGCCCAATCGGCGCTCAACGCTGATCCGTGACCCGAATATTAGTCGAAAACGCAATCTGGTCAATAAGAATTGCCTTAGTTTGCCCTTAGCGCAAACGATGACCGGCACCGAATTTGGTACTCAGTTTTGGGGCCGAGAGATCGGATGAAGGCGCACTTGCGCTAACTTTTGTTGTTCGTTGACGTTCGCGAATGGTCGCACACGGTCATCGCAATGCGGCGCTGAGAAGCTAGAAGAGCATGCCGCGGAGATGCGACGAGGCCCGAGCGATCCGGCTTGCGTCGGTTGAAGCATCGAAACTTGAATTTCGCTCGATCATTGTATAGATTGTGAGGTGAAGCGGTCGCTTTAGCCCCGCTGCTACTTTCTACACCACACCCAAAACTCAAAAGACAGCCCCGTATTCGACTGTTCGCTGTCCAGTCTTCAACTGAAGTCTATCGGACTTCGGAAGACGTTTGGGTATGGACGATAGTCTTGTTGCTAGCCGGCTCGCGCCTGACGCGCCACTCCGTCTTTCCATCGCCGCAAAGTTGGCTTTTCCCGACGGTTCGATGACGGCATCGGGCCTGCGGCGCGAAGCCTTGCGCGGTCGGCTGCAAGTGGAACGTATTGCGGGCAAAGACTACACCACTCTGGAATCCATCAATGAAATGAGGAAGCTATGCCGCGTCCAAGCAAGGGAGCTCGGCTCTACAAACGTAAGCCCAGATATAGAGACGGCAAGGTCGTCCACCAAGCCGTCTGGATCATCAAAGACGGCGATCGCCATATCGCCACAGGATGCGTTGCGAGCACGTCTGAAAAAAAGCCGCCAGCAAAAGCAGAGCAAGCCCTAGCAGACTACATCGCTCGTAAGTATCAACCCGAACGGCGCCGCCAAGACATTGAGGACATCGATTGTGCTGATGTCCTCTCGATTTATCTGACCGACATTGGCGAGCCCGGCGACCAGTTCGAGGTCGAGGCCCGAATTGAGCGACTCAACGAGTATTGGGGTGGCAAGAAGCTGGCGCAGGTTAATGCCCAGACTTGTGCAGGCTACACCAAGCATCGTGGCAGTCCGGGTGGTGCTCGCCGTGACCTTGAGACACTGCGCGCCGCGATCAATCACCACGCAAAGGAAGGCTTTCACCGCGGCATGGTGCGAGTGTCGCTCCCTCCCAAAGGTGAGGCCCGCGACCGATGGCTGACTCGCAAGGAGGCCGCAGCGTTGCTTTGGCATTGTTGGAGATATCGCGAGAAGCAGACGATCCACTCGGGAACGTCGAAGGGCGGCCCGGTCGCCACGAACCGAAGGCCTCTGCGTCATATCGCGCGGTTTATCTTGATCGGCCTGTATACTGGCACTCGGGCAGGCGCGATCGCATCGGCGTCGCCATATGCGATAACTGGGCGTTCGTACGTGGATCTGGAGCACGGCATTTTTTATCGTAAGGCCATTGGCAAGCGCGCGACAAAGAAGCGACAGACGCCAGCCCCCATCCCGCCTCGGCTGCTCACCCACCTTCGGCGTTGGTGGAACCGTAAGCTGATCACAGAGTGCTTTGTTGAGTTCAACGGCAAGCCGGTAGCTTCGGTGAAAAAGGGCTTCAAGACCGCCGTAAGGCTTGCCCGCCTGCCAGGGAGGGTCACACCCCACACCCTGCGCCATACAGCTGCGACGTGGCTCATGCAGCGTGGCGTGCCAATCTGGGAGGCGGCAGGGTTCCTGGGCATGTCACCCGAGGTCCTGCAGGACACTTATGGCCATCACCACCCGGACTTCCTCCAGGGGGCGGCTGCGGCCATTGGTCAAAAGAGCCGGTACGTTTCGGTGGCCGAAACGGTGGTCAACTTGACCGAGGATCGAAATCAGAAGAAAAAGCCTAATGATTTCTGGTCGGAGTGGCAGGATTCGAACCTGCGACCCCTGCGTCCCGAACGCAGTGCTCTACCGGGCTGAGCCACACTCCGACAAGAAGGCGGCTTATAGCGTCGGGTTTGACGCACCGCAAGCGGCCGGCATGAGGAATTTTGTCCCTGTGAAAACGGGTCTTGAAACGCTGATTTTACCGGCCGGCGCGGCCGGCGCGGAAGCTGCCGCCCGGATTTTGGCCGCCGGCGGGCTGGTCGCGTTTCCGACCGAGACGGTCTACGGGCTCGGGGCGGACGCCGCCAATGCCACCGCGATCACCCATCTTTACGCCGCCAAGGGGCGGCCGGCCTTCAACCCGCTGATCGCCCATGTCGCCGATCTCGCCGCCGCGCGCCGGATCGGGCGTTTCGACGCGCGTGCGTTGAGGCTTGCGGAAGCGTTCTGGCCGGGGCCCCTGACGCTGGTGGTGCCGAAGACGGATGACTGTCCGGTGGCTGAGTTGGCCACCGCCGGGCTCGACACGGTCGCGATCCGCATTCCTGCCCATCCGGTGGCGGAGGCGATCCTGCGCGCCTTCGGCGGGGCCTTGGTGGCGCCGTCCGCCAACATCTCCGGCCATGTCTCGCCGACGCTGGCAGCCCATGTCGAAAGCGACCTTGCCGGGCGGATCGACCTGATCGTGGACGGCGGGCCTGTTACGGTCGGCGTCGAATCGACCATTGTCGGCTGTTTCGACGTCCCGATGCTGCTCCGCCCCGGCGGGCTGTCGCGCGAGCGGATCGAGGCCGTGCTCGGCGCGCCGCTGGCGCGGCCACCCGTAGAGGCCGAGAGCGACGACAGCCAGCCGCTGGCGCCGGGCATGCTGGCCTCGCATTACGCGCCGCGCGCCAGCGTGCGGCTCAATGCGCGCGATGTGGCAGCTGGCGAAGCGCTGCTGGCGTTCGGCCCCGATCGCCTGCCGGGCCTGGAGGCCGCCGCCGCCGTCATGAATTTGTCGCCCGCGGCTGATCTCGATGAAGCCGCCACCAATCTGTTCGGCTATCTTCGCGCCCTCGATGCGAAGAGCCCGCGAGCGATCGCGGTGATGGCGGTGCCGGAAGAAGGACTTGGCGAGGCCATCAACGACCGGCTGCGCCGGGCCGCGGTCGCCCGATAGCGCATGATCCGGAAAAGTATGCAGCGGTTTTCCGATAAGATCATGCGCAAGAGATAAGAGCGAACAAGAGACAAGAGCATGAACGTCAATAAATCTGCCACCCCGCCGCTTGCGCCAGAGCTGATCGAACAATTCCGCAAGATCGTCGGCGACCGACATGCCATCACCGACGCGGCCGACATCGAGGCCTACGTTACCGAGGAGCGCAACCTGTTTCACGGCCGCTCGCCGCTGGTCCTGCGCCCGGGCTCGACGGCGGAGGTCTCGGCGATCTGCAAGCTCGCCTCCGCGCACGGAATCGCGCTGGTGCCGCAGGGCGGCAACACTGGGCTCGTCGGCGGCCAGACGCCGCACAACGGCGAAGTGGTGGTGTCGCTGCGCCGGCTCGACAAGATCCGCGAGGTCGACACTGCCTCCAACACCATGACCTGCGAGGCCGGCGTCGTGCTCCAGGTCGCGCAGCAGAAGGCGGCCGACGTGGACCGGCTGTTTCCGCTCTCGCTCGGCGCCGAAGGAAGCTGCACCATCGGCGGCAATCTCTCGACCAATGCCGGCGGCACCGCCGCGCTCGCCTATGGTGTTGCGCGCGAGATGGCGCTGGGGCTCGAGGTGGTGCTCGCCGACGGTCGCGTGCTCAACGTGTTGTCGAAGCTGAAGAAGGACAACACCGGCTACAATCTGCACAACCTCTTCATCGGCGCGGAAGGCACGCTCGGCATCATCACCGCGACCACGCTCAAGCTGTTTCCGAAGCCGCGGGCGATCGAGACCGCCTTCGTCGGGTTGAAATCGCCGGCGGCGGCGCTGAAGCTGCTGACCATCGCGCAAGGCGAAGCCGCGAACGCGCTGACGAGCTTCGAGCTGCTGTCGGAGATGGCGGTCGACTTCTCGGTCCGCCACGGCATCGACGTGCGCGACCCGCTCGAAGCAAAACATCCCTGGTACGTGCTGATGGAATTGTCCTCGCCCGGCGACGATGCCCGCACGCCGCTGGAGACGATCCTGACCCGCGCCATGGAAGACGAGATCGTCGACGACGCCGTGATCGCGGCCAACCTCACCCAGCGCAACGGCTTCTGGAAGCTGCGCGAGGAGATGTCGTCGGCGCAGAAGCCGGAGGGCGGCTCGATCAAGCATGACATCTCCGTTCCGGTCGCCGCCGTGCCCGCCTTCATCGACGAAGCCAATGCCGCCGTCGTGAAACTGATCCCCGGCGCACGGCCGGTGCCGTTCGGCCATCTCGGCGACGGCAATCTGCACTACAATGTCAGCGAGCCCATCGGCGCCAACACCGCGGATTACCTGGCGCGCTGGCACGAGATGAACGCGGTCGTGTTCGAGATCGTGCTGCGCATGGGCGGCTCGATCTCGGCCGAGCACGGCATCGGCGTGCTCAAGCGCGACGAGTTGCCCGAGGTGAAGGACAAGACCGCGATCGAGCTGATGCGGTCGATCAAGGCGATGCTCGACCCGCTCGGCATCATGAATCCGGGGAAGGTGCTGTGAGCGTCTCACTTACGATCGATGCGATCACCGACGCCGATGTCGAGCCCCTCGTCGCGCTGTGGCAGCGCTGCGGCCTGACGCGCCCTTGGAACGATCCGCATGCCGACATCGCGCTGGCGCGGCGGCGCGACAATTCCACCGTGCTGATCGGCCGCGATGGCGGCGCGATCGTCGCCACCGCCATGGTCGGCCATGACGGCCATCGCGGCTGGGTCTATTACGTCGCGGTCGATCCCGATGGGCGCAAACGCGGTTATGGCCGCGTCATCATGGTCGCGGCCGAGGACTGGCTGCGGCAGGCCGGCATTTTGAAGCTGCAACTGCTGGTCCGCCGCGAGAACGCGCAAGCCAATGCGTTCTACCAGTCGCTGGGTTTCGAGGAATCGACCTCGGTGATGTTCCAGAAGTGGCTCGACGGCCGCGCTTCCACAACGTAGCTGGAAAACAGCAATGACCATTTCCGACCGCGTCCGCATCAAGGACGTCCGCGTGCTCTCGGACGGCTGGACCACGCTGAAGACCACGACGTTCGAGTACCAGCGCGCCAATGGCGAGTGGCAGACGCAGCACCGGGAAACCTATGAGCGCGACAACGCCGCCGCCGTGCTGCCGTATAACCGCGCACGGCGTACGGTGATCCTGGTGCGCCAGTTCCGCCTGCCGGCCTTTATCCGCGGCTACGACGATCTCCTGATCGAAGCGGCCGCCGGCGTGCTGGACGATGCCTCCCCCGAGGTGCGCATCCGCGCCGAGGCCGAGGAGGAGACCGGCTATCGCCTGCACCACGTCCACAAGGTGTTCGAGGCCTTCATGAGCCCCGGCGCCATCACCGAGAAGCTGCATTTCTTCGTCGCCGAATACGAGCCGGAGATGCGGGTCAGCGACGGCGGCGGCCTCGAGCACGAGGGCGAGGACATCGAGGTGCTGGAGCTCTCGATCGACGAGGCCTTGGCGATGATCGCGGATGGACGCATCATCGACGCCAAGGCGATCATGCTGCTGCAATACGCGGCGCTGCATATTTTCAGGTGAGTTACGCTTTCTTCCTTCTCCCCCTGTGGGAGAAGGTGGCGCGAAGCGCCGGATGAGGGGTATGCGTCCGCAAATTCAGAAAAAGCGGGCTCGCGGAAAGATACCCCTCACCCGTCTCGCCGCTCCGCGGCGAGCCACCCTCTCCCACAAGGGGAGAGGGGAAGACAGCGCAATCGGCTCCACTAAGCCTGCAATTCTGCCCTGCGCCGCCCCGCCCCGGTTGAGCTACCCCAAAACTATCTCTAGTCTGGTCCCAACCAAGAACCAGGAGACGCGCCCCATGTCCGCTTCGCGCGACGACGAATTCGGCTTTGCGCCCGACTATGACTCCCCCGTCCCCTATATGCAGCGCACGCGCGAATATTACACCGCGATCGGCTACACCACGCCATATCGCTGGGCGCATTACACCGAGGCGCCGTTCCAGCCGCTGAAAAAACCGCTGGCGCAATCGCGCGTGACGATCATCACCACGGCCGCGCCTTACGATCCCACCAAGGGCGACCAGGGCCCGGGCGCGGCGTATAATGGCGGGGCGAAATTCTACCAGGTCTATGACGGCGACACCTCGAAGCAGCACGATCTGCGCATCTCGCACATCGGCTACGACCGCAAGCACACCACGGCGACCGACAACGGCACCTGGTTTCCGTTGCCGCAGCTCTTGAAGGCATCTGCCGCAGGCCGCATCGGCGAGGTGAGCCAGCGTTTCTTCGGCGCGCCGACCAACCGGAGCCATCGCGTCACGCTCGACACCGACGCGCCGGAAATCCTGGCGCGCTGCCTCGCTGACAAGGTCGATGTCGCCGTGCTGGTGCCGAACTGCCCGGTCTGCCATCAGACCACCGCACTGGTGGCGCGGCATCTCGAGGCCAACGGCATTCCGACCGTGGTGATGGGCTGCGCCAAGGACATCATCGAGCATGCCGCCGTGCCGCGCTTCTTGTTCTCGGACTTCCCGCTCGGCAATTCGGCGGGCAAGCCGCACGACGTCGCCTCGCAGGCGCAAACACTCGAGCTCGCGCTGACGCTGCTGGAAAGCGCGAGCGGGCCGCAGACCACGATGCAGTCGCCGCTGCGCTGGAGCGAGGACGCGTCCTGGAAGCTCGACTACAACAATGTCGCGCAGCTCTCGCCCGAAGAGCTGGCGCGCCGCCGCGCCGAATTCGACAAGCAGAAGGAGATCGCGCGCGGCAACCGCGCCGCCTGACGTCCTCCGACAACAACAAACAATGGGGAGAGCGACGTGACGCGACCGTTCGAGGGCGTGAAGATTCTCGACTTCACGCAAGTGCTGGCCGGCCCCTATGCGAGCTACCAGCTCGCGCTGCTGGGGGCAGATGTCATCAAGGTCGAGCGGCGCGAGGGCGAGGACATGCGCCGCACGCCGCTCAGCCGCGAATGGGCCGAGCGCGGACTGGCGCCGGCGTTCCAGGCCATCAACGGCAACAAGCGCAGCCTGACGCTCGATTTGCAAAAGCCCGATGCGATCGCGATCGTGAAGAAGCTCGTGATGCAAGTCGACGTCGTCATGGAGAACTTTCGCCCGGGCGTGATGGACAAGCTCGGGATCGGCTATGAGGCGCTGTCGGCGATCAATCCAAAACTGATCTATTGCGCCGTGTCCGGCTTCGGCCAGACCGGCCCGGACCGCCTGCGGCCCGGCTATGACGGCAAGATGCAGGCGCTGTCGGGCATCATGGCGATCACGGGCCATCCCGAGACGGGGCCGACGCGCGCGGGCTTTGCGGTGTGCGACGTGCTCTCGGGCGCCACGGCCGCATTCGGCGTGTCGAGCGCGCTGTATCAGCGCGACCGCACCGGCAAGGGACAGCTCATTGACGTCTCGATGCTGGAGGCAACGATGGCGTTTCTCTCGGGGCAGATCGCGGACTGGTCGGTCGCCGGCCATCGCCAGCAGCTGTCGGGTAACCAGGCGGTGAGCCGTCGGACCACGGCAAATCTGTTCAAATGCGGCGACGGCCACATCCTGCTCGCCGTCAACAACGAGAAGCAGTACCGCGCGCTGATGTCCGCGCTCGGCCGCGAGGACACGCTGTCGGACCCGCGCTTCACCGACTGGTTCGCGCGCAACGAGAACGAGAGCGCATTGCGCGCCATCATCGAGGAGGCGCTGGCGGCCAGGCCTGCGCGCGAGTGGGAGACAATCCTGGAAGATGCCGGCGCGCCCTGCGCCAGCATCTGGAAGGTCGAGGAGGTCATCGATCATCCGCAAATCCAGGCCCGCGGCGCGATCCAGGAGCTGGATACGCCCTACGGCCGCCTGCGCTTTGCCGGCAGCGGCTTCAAGCTCGCCCATGGCGGCGGCCGGCTGGACCGGATGGCGCCGGAATTGGGTGCGGATACGGATGCTGTGCTGGGCGAGCTGGGATTTGATGCAGCGGAGATCGCGGCGCTCAGGGCAAAAGAGATCGTGTAGATCGCGTAGGGTGGGCAAAGGCGCAACGCGCCGTGCCCACCGTCTATCCACTTGCTTGAAACACGATGGTGGGCACGCTTCGCTTTGCCCACCCTACGGCACCGCCGCCTAGAACAACGACCCCTGCCCGTCATCTGACGAGCTAGCAGCAACCTTCCGCGCGACCTTCTTCGGCTTCGCAGCCTCTGCCTCTGCCTCGGCCTCCATCTCCTCCGCGCTGATCGGCAACACGAGCTGATCGTCGTCATTGGCGACGCGGTTGACGCGGGTGGAGACCGGGTGCCAGGCGAATTCACCGATGCGCGGGGTGGACATCAGCGGCAACACCGCATCGACATCGTCGCCGCGGCTGTCGAGCCAGCGCTCGAAATCGCGCGGGCTGATGGTGACGGGCACGCGGTCATGCAGCGCGGCGAGATCCTCGCCCGCCGCCGCCGTGACGATCGCGACGGTGTCGAGCTCCTCACCGTTCGGCCCGACCCAGGTCTCGAATACCGCAGCGAAGCCGAGCGGCTCGCCATCGGCGCGGTGGATGAAGAAGGGTTGCTTGCGGCCGCCCTCCGTCTTCCATTCATAATAGCCGTCGGCGGGAATCAGGCCGCGGCGCCTCCGAATCGCGTTCTTGAAGGCGGGCTTTTCCAGCACCGTCTCGGAGCGCGCGTTGATCAGGAGCGTAAATCCCTTGGGATCCTTGACCCAGCTGGGCAACAATCCCCAGCGCATCAAGCGGAAATGGCGCGCGCCGTTCTCGAGCAGCACGACTGGAATCGGTTGTGTCGGCGCGACGTTGTACCGTGACGGGAAATTCGGCTGCTCGATGTAGCCGAACAGTTGCCGTAAAGCCGCGGGGGCCGAAGTTATGACGAAGCGTCCACACATCCTTGGCGATCTATATAGGGTCCGTTCAGGTCGTTTTAACCCCGAACGCTAACACTGCGGCAGATGAGCTCAAAGGCCTCCCAACCCGCGCGGACGCATGTACAGACGGGCCCCGAGGCCGCCGCCTGGGCCGAGCGGCTGCGCGTGGCCAACATCAACCCGCGAACCGGGCTTGCCACCGACTATCTCAACCATTTCAATGAAGCCGTGATGCTGCTGGAAATGGTCCCGGACATGCCGGAATGCGCCGAAGATTTTTTGACCTGGTCGCCGCTGTCCTATGCCGAGCATTTCACCGCGTCGAATTTCAAGGCACGGGATCTGGCCATCGAAGCCTATGAGAAGGCCGATCCGAACGTGCGCGCCCAGTTCGACCACATCACTGATACCATGACCTCGATCCTGACAGCGGTCGGCTCGGCCATGCGCGAGGTCGAGAAGGATACGACCCGCGTCCGCCTCGCCGAGCAGGCCACGCTCTGGGTCAAGCCGCTGATCGCGGCCTGCGGCGGCATCATCAATGGCGGCGCGGAAGCCGACGTCGACACCATCATGGCGAATTGAGCCAAGGGCTGTTGAAGGGTCGTTGAAGATATGCCTGCGGTCATCCAGCCCACCCACCCCCAGATCGCGGTCAGCGCCGCCATCTTCCGCGACGGCAAGGTGCTTCTGACCCGCCGCGCCCGCTCGCCCGCCAAGGGGTTCTATTCGCTGCCCGGCGGCCGGGTCGAGTTCGGCGAATCGCTGCACCAGGCGCTGGCGCGCGAGGTCGACGAGGAGACCGGGCTCGCCATCGAAATCATCGGCCTCGCCGGCTGGCGCGAGGTGCTGCCGACCGCCCCCGGCGCCGGCCATTACCTGATCATGTCCTTTGCCGCCCGCTGGGTGGCCAAGGAGCCGGCTCTCAACGACGAGCTCGACGATTACCGCTGGATCGCCCCCGGCGCCCTGGCGAGCCTCGGCGACCTCAAGCTGACCGGGGGGCTGGAGGAGGTCATCCTGTCGGCCGCCCGGCTGATCGGGCCCTGACTGCCCCGTCTTGCGTCCTCCGCCCCGAGGGGGCATACACCCCGCCGATGTCCACGCGATTTCTGGCCATTTTTGCCCTGATTCTCGCCTGCGCCTCCGTGCCCACGAGGGCCCAGGACGTGGCGGCGCCGTTTGACGCCGATTTGCAGCGGCTGGCGGAGATTTTGGGCGGCCTGCACTATCTGCGCGGCATCTGCGGGTCCAACGAGGGCAACAAATGGCGCAGCGAGATGCAGGCGCTGATCGATGCCGAAACCCCCTCGGGCGAGCGCCGCACCCGCATGATCGCCGGCTTCAACCGCGGCTATAACGGCTTCCAGCAGACCTATCGGAGCTGCACGCCGGCCGCGACGGTGGCGATCCGCCGCTATATCGAGGAAGGCTCGAAGATCTCGCGTGATCTCACCGCGCGTTACGCGAACTGATTTCTCTTTCCGTCATTCCGGGGCGCGCGAAGCGCGAGCTACGATGCGCAATTGCGCATCTGAGAATCCATCGGGCCACCAACTCTGACGCACGATGGATTCCGGGCCCGCGCCTGTCGGCGCGTCCCGGAATGACGAGAGATGAACGCGAACGCGCATCTGGAACCCTGTCATCGACTTTGTTCACAGCCGTTAACCGTTCCTAAAGATGTGGCCTAGCGGGCGTTAATACGCGTGCTACACCTTTCGTACAGCGCATCGCCGTGGATCGCGCCCCAGCCCTGATCGAGTTTCATGAGCCATTCAGTGTCCTACGCCCCCGCCCGCGCGCCGCTGCCCGATCACGAGCAGAAACAGGCCGCGCTGAGCTATCTCAACGAGGCCTGGGCCGAAGCGCGCCATGATGGCGTCGACGGCGACTGCCTGGCGCAGGCGAGCCTGTTTGCGGCATTCGCCGAGCTCGTCGGCACCTACGGCGAGGATGCGGTGGCGAAATTCGTCGAGGGCTTTCCGGGCCGCATCCGCAACGGCGAATTCTCGGTCACTCTCGCAAGGCAGTAAGCTGCTTGCGAAAAATGACCCCGCCACACGGGCGGGGCCAGTCTACGGATGAATGACCTGGCGAACGGGACCTGGCGAACAGGTTCGCGAAGTCTGCTGCGTTTATCGCACGGAAGCCGCCTCCCCCGGACTAGCATTAGTCTCGCGATGACCGGGAGATATTCCCACTACGATCGGGAATGCACTCCCTCCTCCCTCACGGCGCGACCTTGAGCGTCGCTTTCATGTTGGGATGATAGCGGCAGTAATAATCGACTGTTCCCGCCTTATTCAGAACAAACGTTGCCGACTTCTTCGGTGGCAGCATTACGTCGAAATCGCCGTTCTTCGCCGTGGCGGTGTGCGCGAACACGTCCTTGTTGATCCATTCGATGGTATCACCGACCTTCGCGGACGTTTCGGCCGGTGAAACCACGAGATTTTCCATTGTGATCTGAATGGTCGCGGCGCGCGCCGGGACGACGATCGACAGCAAGACGACCGCAAGCGCGATCGAAGCGAGGTGTCCCGGCTTCATCCCACACCCCCTATTTCAGCTCGGCCGCGACATGCTCGGCGTGCTGCTGATGGCCCTGAAAAATCTTCAGGCCGGTCTGCAACAGGCTCTTGAGCTCGGCATTGCCGGCGGACGGGATGAGCTGGGTTTCCAGCGCGCCGTTGACCGCCTTGTGGTAGGCGACCTCGTTCGCGACATAGGCCTTGTCGAAGGCCGCGCCGCTCAGCTTGTCGAACTCAGCCAGCTTGTCGCTCGCCTGCTTCGACAGCGCCTTGCTGGTATCGTTGTCTTCAGGCGTAACGTTCAGCTTCTTGACCAGCGCCAGCGCCTGCTTGTTGACCGCCTCGTGGTCGCGCAGCATGTCCTCGGCAAACGCCTTGACGTCCTTGTTCTTGGCCTTTTTCTGCGCCTGCTTGGCCGCGTTGATGTCGATCACGCCCGCTGTGTAGGCGATGTGAGCGATCTGCGGATCGGTGGGCTTGTCGGCTGCGCCGGCGCCCCGAAGCAGCGCGGGGCTCGACAACAGAATTGCCGCGGCGATCGCCGCGCTCCATCGGGTGGACATGTTTGAAACTCCTGTGCTGCCGGACGGTTTGCCGGCGTTGCTTCACAGGCATTGGATGGGATTTTCGCGCAAACGTTCCCGAAAAACTTCAGCCGCCGCTGCCGAGCCGCTTCAGCACCGATACGGTCAGCCGCTCGCAGCGCCACCCGGCGAACGGGAAGGCATCCATCACCACCGGACCGATCTCCTTCTCGACGTTCTCGCGCAGCATGGTGCGCGCACGGTGCAGCCGCGTCTTCACGGTCTCGGGCTTGACGCCGAGCAGATCGGCGGTCTCCTCGATGTTCATCCCCTCCATGACGCGCGCGACGAAGACCATGCGGAAGACATCCGGCAGTTCGTCGATTGCGCGTTCGACGACGCGCTGGATTTCACGTTGGGCCATGGTCCTTTCCGGATCGCCTGCGGGAGAAACGGGAAATTTTATGATCTGCGCGTCGAGCGCCTCTTCCGGCAGAGCGCTGAGCTCGACATGCGGCTTGCGGCTTCGCGCCCGGCCAAGCGCCTCGTTGATGGCAATGCGCGACAGCCAGGTCGACAGCCCGGACTCGCCGCGAAAGTCGTCCAGATGGGTAAAGGCCCGGACATAGGTTTCCTGCACCACGTCCTCGGCTTCGCTGTCGCTGCGCAGGATACCGCGCGCAAGACGGTAGAGCCTGCGGTTGTTGGCCTGCATGATCTCGCGCAACGCGGCCTCGTCACGGCCCCGCGCGCGGTCGATCAGTTCGGCTTCCGATGCTCTGGCGCCGGCGGACAGGCCGGCTGCGGTCCGCTGCATGGTGGTCACCTGTTTCCATTCGTTCCGGACATTGGATGCGGGCCCGCGATAAAGGTTCCCGACTTTCTTCCTTACACTCCCCCTCCTTCCTTACCCTCCCCTGGAGGGGGGAGGGTAAGAGAGTCCTCTAGTCCGTCTCGATCGGCAGTGCCGGATCCCTCGCCCATTCGCCCATGGAGGCATCGTACAGCGTCAGCTTGTCGTAGCCGAGTTGTGTCAGCATGAGCAGGTCGATCGTCGCCGAGATGCCGCCGCCGCAATAGCAGATCACATTCTTGTCGCGCGTAACGCCCTGGGCCGCGAATTTCGCTTCGGCATCGGCGAGCGTCGTCAGTGTCTTGTCGGCCTGGGCGAGCGTGGCCGCGGGCACGTTGACGCTGCCGGGCACGCGGCCGGGCCGGCCGTAGCGGCTCGGCTCGAGGCCTTGATGAAATTGCGGCCCGAGCGCGTTGACGATCACGGTCGAGGGATCGCCGATCCGCGCCTTCACGGTGGTCTTGTCGACGAAGAAGCCCGCGCGCGGCACGGCCTTGAAGGTGGTGGCGGGATAGCCCTTCGGCGCGCCCGTCTCGACCGGCCGCCCCTCGTCCTTCCATTTGTCAAACCCGCCGTCGAGCACCTGTGCATCGACACCGAGCGAGCGCAGCATCCACCAGAATCGCGTCGACCACATCATGGTGCCGATGCTGTAGAGCACGATGGTCTTGGATGCGTCAGCGCCGTGGCGACCGAAGGCGGCCTCTAGCTGGGGCACGCCAGCCATCATGAAGAGCTGTTGCGCGGAGGTGTCGGAGAACTCGCCCTGCAGGTCGAAGAAATCCGCGCCGGGGATGTGGCCGGCCGCGAACGTCTTGTCGCCCGGGACAGCGCGATACGGCACGTCGCTGCCGGGCGGGACAGGCTCGTTGTAGGTCGTGCAGTCGTAGAGGCGGAGGTTGGGATCGCCGAGAATCGCGGCGAGTTGCACAGTGGTGATGAGGGGTTGGGTCATGGACTACTCTCCCTGTCGAGGGATTGTAGCTCTCTCCCCTCGTCATTGCGAGCGCAGCGAAGCAATCCAGACTGCCTCCGCGGAGAGATTCTGGATTGCTTCGTCGCTGCGCTCCTCGCAATGACGAGGCTAAAGAATGCCCCTTACTGCTTCAGCGTCTCCAGGAACCGCACCGGCTCGCCCTGCGAGGCCGTCACCAGTTCGCCCTGCCACATCACGCGGCGGCCGCGGATGAAGGTGCCGACGGGCCAGCCCGTGACGCGAACGCCGTCATAGGGGGTCCAGCCGGCCTTCGACGCCACCCATTTGTTGGTAATGGTCTCGCTGCGCTTGAGATCGACGATCGTGAAATCGGCGTCGTAGCCCGCGGCAATGCGGCCCTTGCAGGCCATGTTGTAGAGACGCGCGGGGCCGGCGCTGGTGAGATCGACGAAGCGCGCCAGCGACAGGCGGCCGGCGTTGACGTGGTCGAGCATGAGCGGCACCAGCGTCTGCACTCCGGTCATGCCGGAGGGCGAGGCCGGATAGGTCTTCGACTTCTCTTCCAGCGTATGCGGGGCATGGTCGGAGCCAAGCACGTCGATGATGCCCTGCTCGATGCCGCGCCAGATGCCGGCGCGGTGATCGGCCCCGCGCACCGGCGGGTTCATCTGCGCCAGCGTGCCGAGCCGCTCGTAGCATTCGGGTGCGACCAGCGTCAGATGATGCGGCGTCGCCTCGCAGGACGCGACATCCTTGTGGTCGCGCAGGAACTCGATCTCTTCCTTGGTCGAGATGTGCAGCACGTGGATGCGCTTGCCGGTCTCGTGCGCGAGCTTGACCAGCCGCTGCGTCGCCATCAGCGCCGCGGTCTCGTCGCGCCAGACCGGATGCGAACGCGGATCGCCCTCGATGCGCAACGACTTGC
Source organism: Bradyrhizobium sp. MOS001 (assembly GCF_004634465.1). Taxonomy (NCBI): domain Bacteria; kingdom Pseudomonadati; phylum Pseudomonadota; class Alphaproteobacteria; order Hyphomicrobiales; family Nitrobacteraceae; genus Bradyrhizobium; species Bradyrhizobium sp. MOS001. The sequence goes on along the minus strand of NZ_SPVJ01000031.1, from coordinate 57,942 downwards.
GGTCGTTGAGGCGGTATTCGTCTTCGGCGTGGAAGGCGGCGCGGCGGCGGATCACCTGGAAGATGCGGCGCAGGCTCTCGTCGTCCTCCACCAGCAGCGCGCCGGTCGACGAGCCGATGAACACCTTGACGCCCGCGCAGCCGGGCGCGCGCTCCAGCACCGGCAGATCCTGCACGTTCTCGCGGGTGCCGCCGATGAAGAAGGCGAAATCGCAATGCATGCGATGATGGGCACGCTTCACCTTGTCGGTGAAGGTGGCCTCCGTCACGGTCAACGGCGACGTGTTCGGCATCTCGAACACGGCGGTGACGCCGCCCATCACGGCGCTGCGCGACCCTGTCTCGAGGTCTTCCTTCTGCTCCAGCCCGGGCTCGCGGAAATGCACCTGGGTGTCCATCACGCCGGGCAGGATGTGGAGGCCCTTGCAGTCGATCACCTCAGCGGCGGAGGCCTGCGACAGCGGGCCCAGCTCCGCGATGCGGCCGTTGGTGATGCCGATATCGCGAACACCCTCGCCGTCCTGGTTGACGACGGTGCCGCCTTTGAGGATCACATCGAAGCGCTGGGTCATGGCTGAAGGCCTCTCTCATCCCCAAGCGCGGGGCTTGAGGTCTTGTCGTTTATGCCTTGCGGGCTTACGTTCCGGAGCAACATGTCGCAAGAGATTTTCACATGAAATCAGCGTTTCTTCCCGACCGGAGCGTGGTCAAGGTCGCGGGCGAGGATGCGCGCAACTTCCTCAACGGCCTGATCACGACCGATCTCGACAGGCTGAAGCCGGGCCTGGGGCGATTCGGTGCGCTGCTGACGCCGCAGGGCAAGATCATCGTGGATTTCCTGATCACAGAGGTGCCCGCAGGCCATGGCGGCGGGTTCCTGATCGACTGTCCGAAGGCGCTGGCCGAGGGCCTCGCCACCAAGCTGAAATTCTACAAGCTGCGCGCCAAGGTCACGGTGGAAAACCTCGATCTCGGTGTGCTCGCGGCCTGGGACGGCCAGCTTGCGGCGCAGCCGGACCTTGCATTCGCCGATCCGCGCAATGATGCGCTCGGCACTCGCATCCTGATCCCCGAAGATCTCAAGCAGAAGCTGTCCGATCTCATCGGCGCCGAGCTGGTCGATGCCTCCGCCTATGAGGCGCATCGTATTGCGCTTGGCGTGCCGCGCGGCGGGCTCGATTTCATGTACAGCGATGCGTTCCCGCACGAGACCAACATGGACCGCCTCGCCGGCGTCGATTTCGACAAGGGCTGCTATGTCGGCCAGGAGGTCGTCTCGCGTATGCAGCATCGCGGCACCGCGCGCACCCGCAGCGTCAAGGTGCTGCTCGATGACCTCTCGCCGGAGGCCGGCGTCAGTGTTATGGCCGGCGACAAGCCGGTCGGCACGATGGGCTCGTCCGCCCAGGGCAAGGGCATCGCGCTGGTGCGCATCGACCGCGTTGCGGACGCGCTCGATGCCGGCCAGCCGCTCACCGCCGGCGGCCTCGCCGTGCGGCTCGCCGAACCCGACGTCGTCCGCATTCCCCTGAAGCAGCCCATCGCATGAGCCGAGCCCCCCGCCTGCATCCCGACGGAAAGACCCGCTGCCCCTGGCCCGGCGAAGACCCGCTCTATGTCGCCTATCACGACACCGAATGGGGCGTGCCGGAATATGACGACCGTGCGCTCTACGAAAAGCTGATCCTCGACGGCTTCCAGGCCGGCCTCTCCTGGATCACGATCCTGCGCAAGCGGGACAATTTCCGCAAAGCCTTCGATGATTTTCAGCCGGAGAAGATCGCGCGCTACAACGACAAGAAGGTGCACGCGCTGATGAACGATGCCGGCATCGTGCGCAACCGCGCCAAGATCGACGGCGCGATCCTGAGCGCGAAATCGTATCTCGACATCATGGAGAAGGGCCCGGGCTTCTCGAAGCTGTTGTGGGACTTCATGGACGGCCGGCCCAAGGTCAACAATTTCAAGACCACTGCGAGCGTGCCGGCCTCGACGCCGCTGTCGACGCAGATCTCCAAGGAACTGTCCTCGCGCGGTTTCAAATTCGTCGGTCCGACCATCGTCTACGCCTTCATGGAGGCGACCGGCATGGTCAACGACCATCTCGTCGACTGCCATTGTCACGCGAGCTGCGGCAAGACGCAGCGCAAGCCGCGCCTCAAGGCCAAATGACCGCGAAGAAAACGGCACGCGACGTGGCATCCCGCGCCTGGCAACGCATGTTGTCGGGCCGGCGGCTCGATCTGCTCGATCCCTCTCCGCTCGATGTCGAGATCGCCGACATCGCGCATGGGCTCGCGCGCGTGGCGCGCTGGAACGGGCAGACCACCGGCGCGCACATCTTCTCGGTCGCGCAGCATACGCTTCTGGTGGAGACCGTGATGCGGCACGAGATGCCGCGCGTCGACGAGCGCATGCGGCTGGCCGCGCTGCTGCACGATGCGCCCGAATACGTGATCGGCGACATGATCTCGCCGTTCAAGGCCGTGCTCGACGGCCATTACAAGGCGGTGGAGAAGCGCCTGCTCGGCGCCATCCACATCCGCTTCGGCCTGCCGCCGGCGCTGCCCGAGGAGATCACGCAAGCCATCAAGGCCGCCGATCGCGGGGCGGCCTATCTGGAGGCAACCGAGCTCGCCGGCTTCAGCGAAAGCGAGGCGAAGCGCCTGTTCGGCAGGGACCCCGGCCTCTCCGACAGCGTCCGGCGCGACTACCTCACGCCCTGGACCGCGGCGCGGGCCGAGAAGCAGTTTCTGGAGCGGTTCAACGCGGTGTTCGCGTAGCATCATCCCTTCGTAGGGTGGGCAAAGCGAAGCGCGCCCACCAAACTAGCCGCAATGTGCGCGGTGCGAAACGGTGGGCACGGCGCGATGCGCCTTTGCCCACCGTACGAGCGCTCGCTATAATCAGCGGCAAAAAGGTCCGCCATGATCCACGTCTGTTCCCTCGCCGCCCTTCCCGAAACCGTCCGCCTCACCAGGGCCAGCCATGTGCTGACCGTCATGGCCAATGTCGAGCAGGTGGCACGTCCGGTGTCGGTGCTGCCGGCCAACCATCTCAAAGTGTCGATGGACGACATCACCGAGGAGATGGACGGCTTCACCGCACCATCCGAAGCTCATATCGACCAGGTGCTGAATTTCGTGCGCGGCTGGGACCGCAGCGCGCCGCTGGTGGTGCATTGCTATGCCGGCATCAGCCGCTCCACTGCGAGCGCGTTCGCGGCCGTCTGCGCCCTCAATCCGGATCGCGACGAGATCGAGATCGCCAAGAAGATCCGCGCGGCCTCGCCGATAGCCTCGCCGAACCGCCGCATCGTCGGCCTTGCCGACCGCGCGCTTGGGCGCAACGGCCGCATGCTGCGCGCGCTCGACGAGATGGGCCCGGGCGCGATGATGGTCGAGGGCCGCCCCTTCGTGATCGAGCTCGAATGACAACTGCGACATCAGCCGCATGAGCGACACGCAGCTGACGCCGATCGAGATCGGCCTGACCGCGGCGATCGTCGCGATCGAGGATCATGAGCCGCTGATCCTCACCGCGCACAGCAGTGATGGGCTGGCGGGCCTGCCGTTCGGGCCGTTCGATGCGCCGAGCCATCGCACGTTCGAGATCGGCCTGCGCGCCTGGGTCGAGGCACAGGCGGGCTTGCGGCTCGGCTATGTCGAGCAGCTCTACACGTTCGGCGATCGTGGTCGTCATGCCGAGGCCGGCGACACCGGTGCGCATATGGTGTCGATCGGCTATCTCGCGCTGACGCGCGCGGTGGGCGGCGAGCTCGCAGCGACCGGCGCGAGCTTCGAACCATGGTATCGCTTCCTCCCCTGGGAAGACTGGCGCGAGGAGCCGCCCGCGATCATCGCCCGTGACATCATCCCGGCGCTGACGCTATGGGCCGAGGAGGAGACGCCGGAGACCACACGCGCATTGCCGCGCCGGGATCGCGTGCGGTTCTATTTCGGTCTCGACGGCGCGCCCTGGGACGAGGAGCGCGTGCTCGACCGCTACGAGCTCTTGTACGAGGCCGGGCTGATCGAGGAGGCGCGGCGCGACGGCCGCCCTGCGGCATTGGCGCGCAAGGAGCTTCCCGCGCTCGGCACCTCGATGCGATTCGATCACCGCCGGATTCTCGCGACCGCGATCGCGCGGCTGCGTGCGAAACTGAAGGATCGTCCTGTGGTGTTTGAACTTTTGACCGCGGAGTTCACACTCACTGAACTGCAGTACACGGTGGAGGCGATCTCCGGCCGGCACCTGCACAAGCAAAATTTCCGCCGCCTGGTCGAAACCGAAGCCCTGGTCGAACCGACCGGGGTGATGTCGACACAGACCGGCGGACGGCCGGCGGCGCTCTACCGCTTCCGCCGCGACGTGCTCCAGGAACGACCCGCGCCGGGCTTGCGCGTACGCTCCCGGCGCTAGATCCTAGGATTTGCGTGACCGGCCCCTGCCCGCCGGTTGCCAGGAGGCTTTATGTTCGACGGCCCGTTTGACGTCTTTGCGCTGATCATTGCGATCATCGCTGTCCTGATCGCGATCAAGGCCTCCAGCCAGGCGACCGAGCTGCGCCGCCGGCTCGCCTCGCTCGAAGAGATGTTTTACGCGCAGCGGCAGGTGCAGCCACCGCCGCTGATGCCCACGCAGGTGCAGGCCGAGGCGCCCGCGACGACGGCCGCCGAGCCGCCGCCGCTCGCGCCCGAAGTCGAGGCAGCACCGCCTCCGCTCGTCACCGAAGAGGTTTCACCGCGGCCGCTCGCAGCGAGCACTGAAGCCGATGCACCGCCGCCGCTTGCGGCGAGCACCGAGGCCTACGCACCGCCGCCTTTGCCCGCGCCGGCGCCCGGCTTCGAGGAACGGCTCGGCACGCGCTGGGTGGTCTGGATCGGCGGCCTCGCGCTCGCGCTCGGCGGCTTCTTCATGGTGCGCTATTCGATCGAGGCGGGCCTCGTCGGCCCCGGCGTGCGCGTGTTCCTCGGCGGGCTGTTCGCAGCCGCGCTGCTCGGCGCCGGCGAATGGTCGCGACGCAAGGAGAGCATCTCCAACATCGCGGCGCTGCCGATCGCCAACATCCCCGCGATCCTCACCGCGGCCGGAACGGCCGTGGCGTTCGCGACCATCTACGCCGCCTATGCGCTCTATGGCTTCCTCGTGCCCGCCACCGCTTTCGTGCTGCTCGGCATCGTCGCGATGGGCACGCTCGCCGCGGCACTGTTGCATGGGCCCGCACTCGCGGGCCTCGGCGTGGTCGGCGCGTTCGTGACGCCGATCCTCGTCTCCAGCGGCAAGCCGGATTATTGGGCGCTCTATGTTTATCTTGCGATCGTCACCGCCGCGAGCTTCGGCCTCGCGCACATCCGGCTGTGGCGCTGGCTCGCGGTGACGACCATCGCCTTCGCCGTGCTCTGGATCTTCCCGGGTCTCGATACCAGCGAACTGCAGGTCGCGCCGCACGCCTTCCATGCGATCGCGGGCTTCGTGCTCGCCGCTTTGCTCGTGGTCTGCGGCTTCATGTTCGGCCCGACCATCGAGGACGGCGAGATCGAGCCGGTGTCGTCGAGCTCCCTCGGCGCCTATCTGTTCGGCGCGATGCTGATCGTGCTGTCGAGCGCGCATGCGGACCTTGCGCTGATCGCCTTCACGCTTCTGGTTGGTGCGACGCTGTTCGTCGCCTGGCGCGCGCCGGCGGCGACCGGCGCGCTGGGCGCGGCCGCAGCGACCGTCTTCATCGTGTTCGCCGAATGGGCGGTGCGCGCCAATCCCGACATGCTGGTGCTGCCGGGCGGCCCCATGCCCGGCGTCGGACCGACAGCGATCGACGGCGCGGTGACGCTGCATCTGGTGATGGCCGCAATCTTCGCTGCCGGCTTCGGCATCGCGGGCTTTCTCGCGCAGGGCCGCTCGAGCTCGGCGGTCATTCCGGTGGTGTGGTCGGCGGCAGCCGTTGCGACGCCGACCGCGATCCTCGTTGCGCTCTACGCGCGCATCGCCCATCTCGACCGCTCGATCCCGTTCGCGATCCTCGCGGTGCTGCTCGCCGCGGCCTTCGGCGCTGCGACCGAAGCGCTGGCACGCCGCGAAGATCGGCCGGGCGCTGCGACCTCCGTCGCGCTGTTCGCGACCGGCACGCTCGGCGCATTGGCACTGGCGCTGACCTTCGCCCTCGAAAAGGGCTGGCTCACCATCGCGCTGGCCCTGATGTCGCTCGGCACGGCCTGGATCTCGCTGCAGCGGCCGATCCCGGTCCTGCGCCGGCTCGCCGCCATCTTTGCCGCGATCGTTACCGCGCGCATCGGCTATGATCCACGCATCGTCGGCGATGCCGTCGGCACCACGCCGATCATCAACTGGCTGTTGTGGGGCTACGGCCTGCCGGCGGCCTCGTTCTGGGGCGCGAGCATCTTCCTGCGCCGCCGCGGCGACGATCCGCCGCTGCGCATCGTGGAGGCCGCCGCGATCCTGTTCACCGCGCTGCTCGCCTTCATGGAGATCCGGCATCTTGCCACCGGCGGCCGCATGACGTCGCCGCCCTCACTGCTCGAATTTGCCCTGCAAGTCTGCGTCGCGCTCGCCATGGCGATCGGGCTGGAGCGGCTGCGGCTGAGGAGCCACAGCATCGTTCACAATGTCGGCGCAATCGCGCTCACCGCGATCGCCGGGCTCATCAGCGTGTTCGGCCTGCTGATCCTGGAGAATCCGTGGCTGCTCTCCAGCGTCGATGTCGGCGGTCTCGTCTTCAACCTGCTGCTGCTCGGCTACGCTCTCCCGGCGGTGCTGATGCTGCTGCTGTCCTATGCGGTGGCCGGACATCGCCCCGTCGCCTATGCGAACACGATTGCCGGCGCTGCGCTGGTGTTCGCGCTGACCTATTTGACGCTGGAGATCCGCCGCTTCTATCACGGCCCGGTCCTGCTCTACGGCGCCACCACGGGCGCGGAGCAATACACCTATTCGATCGGCTGGCTCGGCTTCGGCGTGGTGCTGCTCGGCGTCGGCATTCTCGTCAACTCCGAGCGGGCACGGCTGGCGTCGGCCGCGGTGATCGCGCTGACGATCCTGAAGGCCTTCGTGATCGACATGTCGACGCTGACAGGCGTCTACCGCGCGCTGTCGTTCATGTGCCTCGGCATCGTGCTGGTCGCGATCGGCTGGCTCTACCAGCGCATCCTGTTCCGGCGGCAGGTCGCACCGCCGCCGGCTCCGCAGGCGAGCACTTGAGGATCAAGCCGCGCGGACCGACTCCAGGAACTGCGCGACCTCGACTTTGAGCCGCGTGCTGTCGGTCGCCAGCGATTTCGCCGCCGACAGCACCTCCGTCGACGCCGAGCCGGTCTCGATCGCACCACGCTGCACGTCCGTGATGTTCATCGAGACCTCCTGCGTACCGACCGAAGCCTGCTGCACGTTGCGCGAGATCTCCTGCGTGGCCGCGCCCTGTTCCTCGACGGCGGCTGCGATGGCCGCCGCCACCTCGGACAGCCGCTCGATGGTGCCGCCGATCTCCTGGATGGCGCTGACGGACTCCTGCGTCGCGGCCTGGATCCCGGAGACCTGCGCCCCGATCTCGCCGGTCGCTTTCGCGGTCTGCTCGGCCAGCGCCTTGACCTCGGAGGCGACGACCGCGAAGCCGCGGCCGGCTTCACCGGCACGCGCCGCCTCGATGGTGGCGTTGAGCGCCAGCAGGTTGGTCTGACCGGCGATGGTGTTGATCAGCTCGACCACGTCGCCGATGCGGGATGCCGCCTGCGACAGCGCGTTGACGCGGTCGTTGGTCCGCGTGGCCTGCTCGACGGCCTCCGCGGCCATCCGCGCCGAATCCTGCACGCGGCGGCTGATCTCGGTGATGGAGGACGACAGCTCCTCCGAGGCGGACGCAACCGCCTGGACGTTGGTCGAGGCTTCCTCGGACGCCGCAGCGACCACGGTCGCAAGCTCCTGCCCGCGCTGCGCGGTGCTGCTCAGCGTGGTCGCGGAGGCCTCGAGCTCGGTCGAGGCCGACGACACGGTGCCGACGACCTCGCCGATCATGGCCTCGAACTTGCGGGTGATGGCGTCGACGCGGCGGCCGCGTTCGATCTTGGCCTCGGCGTCGGCAGCAGCGACTTCGTCGGCGGCCTTCTTGGCGATCAACGCCTCCTTGAAGATCTGGAGCGCATCCGCCATCGAGCCGATCTCGGTCTTCTCGCCGCGATGCGGCACCTCGGCGGAGAGGTCGCCTTCGCCAAGCGACTGCATCGGATGGATGATCGAGGCAATGCCGCGAGAAACGTCACGCACGAGATAATAGGCGGCACCGATCGCGATCACGACCGAGAACACGATGATGCCGACCAGCACGCGGAAGATCGTGGCGTAGCTGTCGGCTGCCTGCTTCGTCTCCAGCTCGGCGCCCCGGTTGTTCATCTCGATGCCCTTCTGGAGCAGCGGGTCGGCGGCCTGGGCCATCTTCGCGACCTTGGTCTGCAACAGCTCGTTGGCATCGGTCGGGAAGCGACCGACGCCCTTGCGCGACAGCGCCATGACGTCCTGCACCCCGTTCAGGTACTCGGCCCACGCCTTGCTCCACTGCTCATAGAGCGAACGCTCCTCGGCCGAGGTGATCAGCGGCTCGTAGACCTTGCGGGTCTGGTCGATGCGCGCCTGCAGCGAGGCGAGGCGCTTCTCGGCGGCTTCCTTGCCCTCGGCGGTGTCCTGCATCAGGTGCAGGCGCAGCGCGACGCGCAGCTCGTTGATGTCGGCGCGAAGCGAGCCGAGCGCACGCACGCTCGGCAGCCAGCTCTCCGCGATCTCGACGGTGTGGGAATTGATACTCTGCATGGTGCCGATCGCCATCACGCCGACGCCGGCGAGCGACAGCACGAGGACCGACAACACGGTCAGAAGCTTGAACACGATCGACAACTTCGACATCACAGCAAATCCCGATGAGACCTAGCAACGCGCAAATCACCTGCGCCGCCATCGTCACGACGGACGACAGGGCGGAAGTCAGTTCAACAATGCTGGCTGATTTTTATCCCGTAAGATTGCGCTCATAGTTGCAAACAGGCGTTAACAGGAACCTACGTGAAACTACGGAATTCGCTGTCGCCGCCGTTATATGTTCCGCAATTATTAGTTGCAGTGCAGCAGACATCGCGCGACGCCACACCGGCGCACCGCGATGCGCGGCTCGAACGGAGCAACTGACGACCTCAGGCCGCCCGGACCGACTCCAGGAAGCGCGCGACCTCGCTCTTCAGCCGGTTGCTCTCCTGAGACAGCGATTGTGCTGCCGAATGCACCTGGGCCGACGCAGCCCCGGTCTCGCCTGCACCGCGCTGAACGTTGCCGATATTGGCGGAGACCTCCGAGGTGCCGTGCGCGGCATGCTGGATGTTGCGGGAGATCTCCTGCGTCGCGGCGCCCTGCTCCTCCACCGCTGCGGCGATGGCCGAGGAAATTTCCGACATCCGCGCGATGGTGTCGCCGATCTCCTTGATCGCACCGACCGAATCCTGCGTCGCGGTCTGGATCGCGCCGATGTGCTGGCTGATCTCGCCGGTGGCCTTCGCGGTCTGCTCGGCGAGCGCCTTCACTTCGGTCGCAACCACCGCAAAGCCCTTGCCGGCCTCGCCCGCCCGTGCCGCCTCGATCGTGGCATTGAGCGCCAGCAGATTGGTCTGGCTGGCGATCGTGTTGATCAGCTCGACCACGTCGCCGATACGCCCTGCCGCCTTGGTCAGCTCCGCGACGCGCGCGTTGGTGCGCTGGGCCTGCTCCACCGCGACGTCGGCGACGCGGGCCGATTCCTGCACCCGGCGGCTGATCTCCGAGATCGATGTGGTCATCTCCTCGCTCGCGGACGACACCGACTGCACGTTCGCGGACGCCTCCTCCGAGGCCGCCGCCACCGCCGTGGCGAGCCCGTTGCCGCGCTCGGCGGCCTGGGTCAGCGTATTGGAGGACGCCTCGAGCTCGGTTGCCGCCGACGACACCGTGTCGATGATCTCGCCGACCGCGCCTTCAAACCCGTCGGCGAGGCGGTGCATGTCCGCCTTGCGCCGTTCGCGCCCGCGCGCGTCAGCCTCGGCCTGCTCCGCACGCAGCCGCTCGGCCTCCGCCATGTTGGTCCTGAACACCTCGACCGCACCGGCCATCTCGCCGATCTCGTCCTTGCGCCCGACGCCGGGGACGGAGATCGAAAGCTCGCCGCGCGCCAGCCGCGTCATCGCACCGACCATGCCGGACAGCGCCTTCGAGATCGAGCGCCCGAGGACAAAGCCGACCACGGCGAGCACGACGACGGTGAGCGCGAAGGCGATCATCATCCACATGCGCACGGCATCGCGCGTTGCGGCCTCCGCGGCGTCCGCCTGCTTGTACATGGCGTCGACGGCGGTCCGCACCTCGACCATGGAGGGTTCGAGCTCGCGGAATGTCTTCATCATGCTCGCGTCCAGCGTAGCGCTCTGCCGCGCGGTCTCGGCCCAGGCCGCGAGCTCGGACTGGTATTTCTGGAGCTTGGCCGTGATGTCGTTCATCACTGCCATCGGGACTGCGACCACCTCGATCGCCTTGGAGAATTCGACCGCGGCCTTCTTCACTTCGGCAATGTATTTGGGGTCGCGCCGCAGCATGAAGTCCTTCTCGTGCCGGCGCATCATCAGCATCCAGCTCGTCGTCCTGGGATCGTCGATCTCCTTGAGTTTCACCTCGATGTCGTGCACGGCGGCGCGGAGCGAGCCGGACAGGCCAAGCGTCTCGTTCAGCCCGAGTCTGGTCTCGGCCACGACGAGCGCCTTGAAATCCTCGGCATAGCGTTTGAAGCCGTCATGCGCCTGCCTGGTCTTGTCGGACAGCGCGCTCATACCGCCGGCCGCCATCAACCGCTCGACCTCGTCGAAATCGCGGTTGATCGGTCCCATCAGCTCGGCATGGGCCTTGGCGTAGCTTTCGTTGCGGCGCTGCTGAAAATTCTTCTCGTTGCGGCGCGCCTCCAGCATCTCGATCGTGAGCTGCTTGTTCAGGTCAGCGATCGCGCGGGCGCGGTTGGCAACGGTGCGGGAGGCGTCCTGAGAGAGGCTGCCGATCTCGTAGATCGCGCCGAAGACGACGAGACCGACAAGGCCGAAGAGTCCGATCGCCATGACCTTGTGGGTGAGGCGAATGGAGAAGCCGCTCATTGAATGTGCTCCGATACGTTCGATACGCAATACAGGGAGGGCGACTCGGCACCCGAATATTGCGAGATCATGACTGCATCGGTTTTCCGGAAGGTTAACCGTGCAGACCTTCTCACCGCGGCATCGGCTGCGGACGCATGCGAACCGCCACGCGTCCTCGCGCGGCGGTTGCAATCGGCGGACGATGGGGTGAGGACGGCCGCCCTCAGGCGGCGCGCACCGTGGTGAGGAACTTGCCGACCTCGAGCTTGAGGCGGTTGCTGTCGCCGGACAGCGACTGCGCAGCCGAAAGCACCTGCGACGACGCCGAGCCGGTCTCGCTCGCACCGCGCTGCACGTCGGTGATGTTGGACGACACTTGATGGGTGCCTTCCGCCGCCTGCTGCACGTTGCGGGAGATCTCCTGCGTCGCCGCGCCCTGCTCCTCCACCGCCGCCGCGATCGCCGAAGAGATCTCCGACAGCCGTTCGATGGTGTCGCTGATGTCCTTGATGGCGCCGACCGACTCCTGGGTAGCAGACTGGATGCCGGAAATCTGCTGGCCGATCTCGCCGGTGGCCTTCGCGGTCTGCTCGGCAAGCGCCTTCACTTCGGAAGCGACGACGGCGAAGCCACGGCCAGCTTCGCCTGCACGCGCAGCCTCGATCGTGGCGTTGAGCGCCAGCAGGTTAGTCTGGCCGGCGATGGTGTTGATCAGCTCGACGACGTCGCCAATCCGCGTTGCCGCCTTCGACAGTTCGCTGACACGTTCGGTGGTGGTGCGGGCCTGGCCGACGGCTTCGCTCGCCACGCGCGCGGATTCCTGCACCTGGCGGCTGATCTCGGTGATCGAGGACGACAGCTCCTCGGTCGCCGAGGCCACCGACTGCACGTTGGTGGAGGCTTCCTCAGAGGCCGAAGCGACCACCGTCGCAAGCTGCTGCGCGTGCTCCGCGGTCGAGGTCAGCGTCGTCGCGGAAGCCTCGAGCTCGGTCGAGGCCGAGCTCACGGTCTCGATCACCTCGCCGACGGCGGTTTCAAACTGGTCGGCAAGCCGGAGCATGTCCTGGCGACGCTGCGCCGCGCTGCGCTGCTCCATCTCCTTCTGCTCGGCTTCCATCCGGATCTTGGCAAGGCCGTTCTCCCGGAACACTTCCGCGGTCTTGGCGACTTCGCCGACTTCGTCCTTGCGATCAAGGCCGGCGATCTCGACCTGATAGCGGCCGGAGGCAAGCTCCTGGAGCACACCGACGATCATGCGGATCGGCCGCGCGATGCCGTACTGACCGATGATGAAGCCCAACGCGCCGCCGATGATGACACCGAGGCCTGCGAGGATGATCAGGAAGCGTGACGTCGATTCATACTGCTCGCGCGCTTCCTTGCTCTTCTCCTCGACACGCGTATTCAGCCGATCGGCGAGTTCGCGGATCTTGCCTTGAAGGTTCTCCGCAGCGGTCCTGCTCTTCATCGCGATGTCGCGCAGCTTGTCTGCGCTGTCGCTGAGCTTCGCCGACTTCTCGGCATCGACGGCCGCGAGCGTCGTGTCCATCTGGCTCTTGTAGGCCGAGAACGCCTCACGCACGCCCGGGAGCAGCGTCTTGGCCTTCTCGTCCGGGGTCTGGCTGACCTCGTCGAAACGCTCCTGATACTGCTTGAGCTGGGCGTTGATGACATCACGCGCGGCGAGGCGATTGTCGTCACGCGGATCAAGCGCACTGCGGAATTCAGCGCGGTTCAGCGCGATGACGTTCTGGTTGGCGCGCGCGGCGAGCAGGGCCCGCTTGGCCGCGGTCGACATCACGTCGGCCTTTTCGCTGAGATCGCTGAGGGCGGAGACGCCGATCCAGGCGATCGCGGCGCCGATCCCGCACAGCAGGAGGACGATCCCGAGGATCTTGCTCAGGATGCGGAAGCGGCCGAGAAAATGCATGACTGGAATCCTTCATGGACGTTGCCGCTCAAGCGGCTGAATTCCCATGAACTTCGTCCAAAAACCATTCCGCTTCCCTTAACCACGTTTGCCGTAGAAACACGGAGTTTTCACCGCGATCGACGCCGCTCTTGCGTTCCGAGAGTTGCGCAGGGAGCAAGGCTCTCCCTGCGGTTTTGGTCAGGCCGCGCGAACGGTACCCAGGAACTTGCCGACCTCGAGCTTGAGGCGATTGCTGTCGCCGGACAGCGACTGCGCCGCCGCCAACACCTGCGAGGACGCCGAGCCGGTCTCGCTCGCGCCGCGCTGCACGTCGGTGATGTTGGACGACACTTGATGGGTGCCTTCCGCCGCCTGCTGCACGTTGCGGGAGATTTCCTGCGTCGCGGCGCCCTGCTCTTCGACCGCAGCGGCGATCGCCGAGGAGATCTCCGACAGCTTCTCGATGGTGTCGCTGATGTCCCTGATGGCGCCGACCGAATGCTCGGTCGCGGCCTGAATGCTGGCGATCTGCTGGCCGATCTCGCCGGTCGCCTTCGCGGTCTGCTCGGCGAGCGCCTTGACTTCGGAGGCGACCACGGCAAAACCGCGGCCCGCTTCGCCGGCGCGCGCGGCCTCGATCGTGGCGTTGAGCGCCAGCAGGTTGGTCTGGCCGGCGATGGTGTTGATCAGCTCCACGACGTCGCCGATCCGCGTCGCCGCCTTCGACAGCTCGCTGACACGGTCGGTCGTGGTGCGGGCCTGGCCGACCGCCTCGCTGGCGACGCGCGCAGATTCCTGCACCTGGCGGCTGATCTCGGTGATCGACGACGACAGCTCCTCCGTTGCCGACGCCACCGACTGCACGTTGGTGGAGGCCTCTTCGGAGGCCGCCGCGACCACGGTGGTGAGCTGCTGCGTGCGCTCCGCGGTCGAGGTGAGCGTGGTGGCGGATGCTTCAAGCTCCGTGGAAGCCGACGACACCGTACCGACGATCTCGCCGACGGCGCCTTCGAAGCTGTCGGCGAGCCTGCGCATCTCGGACTTGCGCTGCTCGGCCGCGAGCTGATCCTGCCGCGACTTGGCTTCCGCGTCCTCTCGCGCCTTCTGTTCGGACACGATCTTGAATTTCTCGACGGCACCGGCGACTTCGCCGACCTCGTCCTTGCGGCCGAGGCCCGGCAGCACCACGGAGAAATCGCCGCCGGCGAGCTTCTCCATCGCCGCCGTCAATGCGCGCATGGGCCGCGCAATGCTGAAGACGGAGAAGATGCACGCCCCGATCAAAACCAGCGCGACCAGCACGCCGGCGACGAACGAGGTCCGCGCGACGGACGCGGCCTCAGCTTCGGCTTCGGCGCGGGCTTCGGAACTCTTCTGCTTGGCAAAGTTGATGATCTCGTTGGTCAGCTCCGAGATCTCTTCGTTGATCGGCGCCAGCATCTCCTTGCGGATGCGGTCGACCTCGGCCACGAGCTTTGCGAGCGGCGCTGCGGCTTCACCGTCCTTCTTCGCGCTCAGGGCGAGCTCCTGCTTGCGGATCGCTTCGATCTGCTGTTGCCCCTTGCTGAAATTGCCGACCAACACGATCAGGCGGTCGATCCGCTTGTGATTCTCCGGCGAGCGCGACAGCTTCGCCATCTCGTCCGCGAATTTCAGGGCCGCGGTCTGCCGATCGTTGAAATAGGTGACGGCCTTCTGCAACTCGGCCGGCGACGTGGAGCTCAGGATGTCACGAATGCCGATCTGCATCCCGCGGACCGACGCCTTGGCTTCCGCGGCGCTTTGCGCGATCGACTGCTGCCCCGATGCCCCATTGCTGAGCTTCTGAACCGCAGCGTCGCCGTTCATCTGGAGGACGATCATCAGCGCGACGAGCGCGATGGTGAGTGCCGAGGTCACAGCGAGCTTGGTGCCAATTCGCAGGTTCTGAATGAACATCATCGACATAATCCCCGGATACGCATTGCCGCGCCGACGCGCGTGAACAGTCCGGGAAGGCTAACCGCGAGGTTACTCATTAACGTTAAGGGTGGCCGCGGCAGCCTGGGTAGAAATACTGAAATCGTGCTTAAACTACTGCAGTTGCACACTTTTCACGTGCAATGAAATGGAACTCGCGGATTTGCACGCGCTGGCGTCCGTTAACGGTTGCCCGTTCGCGGTCATCAGCACACGGTCTCACCGACCAGGCTGACGCGGAAGACCGGCTTCTTGTTCTCGTCGAGCAGCTCCATGCTCCACTTCGCGTTCGGCTTCAGGTTGCGCGCGATGCTGCCGAGCAGGTTGGCGCAGACCTCGCTCATCTCGGCCCAAGCGGCGGCGCGATCCTCGAACTCGTACGGCTGGTCGGCGGCGCCGGAATAACGACCGGTGCTGATGCGAAAGAAATACAGCGACATCGTAGTACCCTTGCACCCCCCGGCCCTGCGCAAACTGGGACGCGAGTCGCTACCAAGGCATGAAAGCCGCCGTCCGTATGACTACGGCGCGGCGGCTTGGTGACCGATGAATATTTTCAACGACAAAATGCGCGGGCGGTCCCGCGCAGCCAGCTCACTGGGTCGAGCGGCGCAATTCCAGCGGAGCGTCGTTCCTGGCGGGCTCCGATCTGGCTTCGGACTTCACCGGCTCGAGCCGGCTGCTCTCGACACGCGGCGTCTCGACGCGCGCGGCGACTTCAGTATTGGACGCAGCGACCGAACCGGTGCGCTCCGAAGAGCGCAGCGAACGCGGACGCGCCACGGCGCGCGCCATCAGCATCTGATTGCCGCCCTGGTGGTGGAAGTCGCAATAGGCGAAGCCCATGCCCGACACCGAGCCGCGGAAGCTGCGATCGTCGGTCTTTTCCAGGTTGAAGCAGGGCTCGAACGGAATGCCCTTGATCGAGGCGCAGACGTTCTGCCCGCGGATCTGGAGCGTGTTGCCGGGCAGGCGGAGATGCTTCACCGGGCCTGCGCCCGAGAACTGCACCGCGCCGGCGGCGCCAAGGTCGTCGAGGATGCGGCCTGCGCCGCGGGTACCGTCGAAGCAGGTGAACGCGAACACCTTGCCGGCAACGAAGCGGCGCGCCTCGTCGGCGTTCATGCTTCCTGCAATGGCCGGCACAAACGTCGCTGCCGCCGTGACAGCCCCCAACACAATACGCGCAAGCATGCTCAACTCCGAACCAACCCCAGTGCGGGCGATGCCTTATCTCTTTACCCGCTGCTTACCATACTAACCAAGGCAACATTGAAGCAGCTTGGTTGGTAAAGTCTGAACGCCGTTAGACAATTTTTACCACGATGCGGCCGCGGACCTGGCCGGCGAGTATTTTCGCGCCCCATTCCGAAACTTCCTCGATCGGAATTTCATGAGTAATTTCAGATAGTTTTGTCCGATCCAGATCCGAGGCCAGACGCTGCCAGGCGGCTTTCCGCGGCTCGATCGGGCACATCACGGAATCGATGCCGAGAAGGCACACCCCGCGCAAAATGAAGGGTGCGACAGAAGACGGCAGGTCCATGCCGGCCGCCAGGCCGCACGCCGCGATTGCGCCGCCATACTTCGTCATCGACAGGAGATTCGCGAGCGTGGTCGAGCCGACGCTGTCCACGCCGCCCGCCCAGCGCTCCTTGGCGAGGGGCTTGGCCGCCGCCGACAATTCATTGCGGTCGATGATCTCGGCCGCACCGATCTCTTTCAAATAGTCGGCTTCCGAGGCGCGGCCGGTCGAGGCGATGACGTGATAACCGAGCTTCGAGAGCACGGCGGTGGCGACCGAGCCGACGCCGCCGGCCGCGCCCGTCACCACCACAGGGCCGCTCTTCGGCGACAGGCCGTGCTTCTCCAGCGCCAGCACCGACAGCATCGCGGTGAAGCCGGCCGTGCCGATCGCCATGGCGTCGCGCGCCGACAGGCCCTGCGGCAAGGCGACCAGCCAGTCGCCCTTGACCCGCGCCTTCTCGGCATAGGCACCGAGATGGGTCTCGCCCACGCCCCAGCCGGTGCAGACGACCTTGTCGCCCGCCTTCCATTGCGGATGGGAGGAGGTTTCAACCGTGCCGGCGAAATCGATGCCGGCGATCATCGGGAAGCGACGCACCACCGGCGCCTTGCCGGTGAGCGCGAGGCCATCCTTGTAGTTCAGCGTCGACCATTCCACGCCGACCGTGACATCACCGTCCATCAGTTCGGCGTCGTCGAACTGCGTGAGTGCGGCGGTGGTGCCCTTGTCCGCCTTGTCGATCCGGATCGCCTTGAATGTGGCCACGACTGAACTCCCTGGACTTGTTTCAGGGGATGTTTAGCCGATCAGGCAGGCTGCGCAACCGCTCGCTGAACCGGTTTCTCGACGATCGGAAGATTGATCAGCGCGGACAGCACGCCGAACAGGATCGAGAGCCACCAGATCGGCGTATAGGAACCGAACTTTTCGAACACGATGCCGCCGAGCCAGACGCCGAGGAAGCCGCCGACCTGATGGCTGACGAAGGCGAAGCCATAGAGCGTGGCGAGCCAGCGCGTGCCGAACATCAGCGCCACCAGCGCCGAGGTCGGCGGCACCGTCGACAGCCAGGTCAGACCGGAGACCGCACCGAATGCGATCGCCGAGAACGGCGTGATCGGGAACGAGATGAAGGCGAGCGTCGCAAGCGCGCGCGTGAAATAAATCGCGGAGAGGATGTAGCGCTTCGGCAGCGAGTTCTGGAGATAGCCGACGCTCAGCGATCCCATGATGTTGAACAGGCCGATCGCCGCGATCACCCAGCCGCCGGTTTGCGTCGAGATGCCGCGATCGACCAGGAACGCCGGCAGATGCACGGTGATGAAGGCGAGCTGGAAGCCGCAGGTGAAGAAGCCGAGCACCAGCAACACATAGGAGCGATGGCCGAAGGCTTCGGCGAGCGCTTTCGTAAAGGTCTGCTCATCCGCCGGCGCCGTGTTGGCCGTGGTTGCCACCGGCGGCGTCGAGAGCGCCAGCGACAGCGGGATGATCAGCAGCATCAGGAAGCCGAACACGGTGAGCGCCTGCTGCCAGCCGAAATTGTCGATCAGCGCGACGCCAATGGGCGCGAACAGGAACTGCCCGAACGAGCCCGCCGCGGTGCCGGCACCGAGCGCGAGGCCGCGCTTCTCGGCCGGCAACAGCTTGGTGAAGGCCGACAGCACCAGGTTGAACGAGCAGCCGGCGAGACCAAAGCCAACCATCACGCCCGCGCCGAGATTCAGCGACAGCGGCGTCGAGGAATAGCGCATCAGCAGCAGGCCGCCGGCGTAAAGCAGCGCGCCGACACACATCACCCGGAACAGGCCGAAGCGATCGGCGACCGCGCCGGCAAGGGGCTGGCCCAATCCCCACAGCAAATTCTGGAAAGCGATCGCGAGGCCGAACACGTCGCGACCCCAGGCGAATTCGTGGCTCATCGGCTGCACGAAGAACCCGAGCGCCGAGCGCGGGCCGAAGCCGAGCATGCCAATGGCACAACCGCAGAGAATGATGATCGCCGGGGTGCGCCAGGTGGAGGAACGCGAGACCGGACCGAGTTCGCCCGCTTGAGTGGACATGGGTTCCTCATCAGTCGCTGGCGGATCCGGAATAGGCAACCGCGAGTCAGGCGTTTAATGCAAATGCATGAAGATCCCAAGTCAAAAATGATTGCGTTCCACGAAGGGCTGCCGCCGGAGCATTGCGTTTCATCGCGGCCCTCCCCGACGCGCCGGGCGCGATTTGACGGGAATGTGTGCGGCTGGGGCTAGCGGCCTGCTCAGGCGCGTGTTATCTCTGATTTACTCAGATTGAGTATATGTGAGCTCTAGCGAAACCCACCGGCCCTCTCGGCCGGATTTCTCAGACCCTATATATACTCACATGGAGCATAATTAGCATTCACGGGAGGCTTCGATGCCCATCACTGGAATTTACGGCCCCGACGACTTTGCCAACCGGCCGCAGGGCCAAGTCCCCGCCCCTCCGCGCGCCATAGCAGCGCGAACCGGCCCCGCGCTGCCGAAGCCCTCACTGGAATGGACTGCGGACGTCGAGCGGGCCACTGCACCGCTCTATGAGCGCGTGAAGCACGTGATCCCCCCGATCGAGTGGCCGCTGATGGCGCCGACGATCAAGGCGATCAACGAGCTGAAGCAGGCCCGGGGCGCGGTCATCCTCGCGCACAACTATCAGGCGCCGGAGATCTTTCATTGCGTCGCCGACATCGGCGGCGACTCGCTGCAGCTCGCGGTCGAAGCGACCAAGGTGAAGGCCGACATCATCGTGCAATGCGGCGTGCACTTCATGGCGGAGACGTCAAAGCTGCTCAACCCGGACAAGACGGTGCTGATCCCAGATAGCCGCGCCGGCTGCTCGCTCGCGGACAGCATCACGGGCGCGGACGTTCGCCTGCTCCGCGAAAAATTTCCCGGCGTGCCTGTCGTCGCCTATGTCAACACCTCCGCAGAGGTGAAGGCCGAGGTCGACATCTGCTGCACCTCGTCGAACGCGGTGCAAGTGGTCGAGAGCCTGAACGCACCGACCGTGATCTTCCTGCCCGATCGCTACCTTGCAACGTATGTCGCCTCGAAGACCGACGTGAAGATCATCGCCTGGAAGGGCGCCTGCGAGGTGCACGAGCGCTTTACGGGCGAGGAGCTGCGCGCCTATCGCGACGCCGACCCGTCCGTGCAGATCATCGCGCATCCCGAATGTCCGCCTGACGTGCTGGCGGAAGCCGATTTCACCGGCTCGACCGCGCACATGATCAACTGGGTGCGCGAGCGGCGGCCACGGCGGCTAGTCATGATCACGGAATGCTCGATGGCCGACAATGTCCGCGCCGAGCTGCCTGACGTGGAGATGCTCCGCCCCTGCAATCTCTGCCCGCACATGAAGCGTATCACGCTCGCCAACATTCTGGACAGCCTGCTCACGCTTGGCGAGCAGGTCACGATCGATCCCGCGCTCGCGAAACGCGCGCGGCGTTCGGTCGAGCGGATGATCAATCTGAAGAATTGAGCGCAGAACATGCAAGACAACATCCACAATCTCACCCGCAGCACCGATGACGTCGTCATCGTCGGCGGTGGCCTCGCCGGACTCTTTTGTGCACTGAAGCTCGCGCCGCGGCCGGTAACGCTGATCTCGGCCGCCCCGCTCGGACAAGGGGCGTCGTCCGCATGGGCGCAGGGCGGCATCGCTGCGGCCGTGGCCGAAGGCGATAGCCCGGAGGCGCACGCCGCTGACACCATCGCCGTCGGCGGCGGTCTTGTCGATGAAGCGGTCGCACTCGGCATCGCGCGCGAGGCGGCGCCACGCATTCATGACCTACTCGCCTATGGCGTGCCGTTCGACCGCGACCTCGAAGGCAAGCTCGCTGTCGGCCGCGAGGCCGCGCATTCGGCGCGGCGCATCGTGCATGTGCGCGGCGACGGGGCCGGAGCCGCGATCATCGCGGCACTGAGCGAGGCCGTACGCCGCACGCCGTCGATCCGACTGATCGAAGGGCTCGTCGCCGAAGCGCTGTTGACCGAGGACGGCGCCGTCACCGGCCTTAAATTGCGCGAGGCCGGCAATCCCGCTGCACGTCCGCTCCTGCTGGCCTCTCGCGCGGTGGTGCTGGCGACCGGCGGCCTCGGCCATCTCTATGCCGTCACCACCAACCCGCCTGAGGCCAGCGGCTCCGGCCTTGCGATCGCCGCGCGCGCCGGCGCAGTCATCGCCGACCCTGAATTCGTGCAGTTCCACCCGACCGCCATCATGGTCGGCCGCGATCCGGCGCCGCTCGCAACCGAAGCGCTGCGCGGCGAAGGGGCAACGCTGATCAACGGCGATGGCGAGCGTTTCATGACGGCGCTCCATCCGCTCGCAGAGCTCGCTCCGCGCGACATCGTGGCCCGCGGCGTATTCGCCGAAATCGCGGCCGGGCGCGGTGCCTTTCTCGATGCCCGGCAGGCGCTCGGTGCGCGCTTCGCCGACAAATTCCCGACCGTGCATGCAAGCTGCATCGCGGCCGGCATCGATCCCGCCACGCAGGCCATCCCGATCGCGCCGGCGGCGCATTACCACATGGGCGGCATCGCAGTGGACGAGCGCGGCCGCAGCTCGATCGACGGGCTCTGGGCCGGCGGCGAAGTGTCGTCCACCGGCGCGCACGGCGCCAACCGGCTCGCCTCGAATTCGCTGCTGGAGGCCGTGGTCTACGCCGCCCGCATCGCCGACGACATCGCCGGCCGCGCGATCCCCTCGCCTGCCCGCCTTCCCGATGCGTTGGTGACATCGCGTGGCGGCACGCCGGACGCTGCCACCGTGAAGCGGTTGCGAACGATGATGAGCGCGCATGTCGGCGTGATCCGCAACAGTGACGGGCTTGCGGAGGCCGTGCGCAGCTTCGCCGCAGTCGAACGCGGGCCCGCAAGCATCGCACTCCGCAACATGGCGGCGTCAGCCCTGCTCGTCGCAGCTTCCGCCTGGAGCCGGCGCGAGAGCCGCGGCGCGCATTTCCGCTCCGACCATCCGGCCGATGTCCCGGCGCTGGCACAGAGAACGACGACGACGCTCACGGAGGCACGTGAGATCGCGGAGAGCCTGAGCGAGCGTCCGCTGCCACGCACCGCCCGACCGATGACCGCCTGATGGAGTCCCCCATGATCACCCCGACGTCACTGCTCTATCCCGACGCCTTCCTGTCGCCGCTTGCGATCGACGAGGCCGTGCATCGCGCACTCGACGAGGATCTCGGCCGCGCCGGCGACATCACCTCGCTTGCAACGATCCCGGAGACGACCAAGGCGCAGGCGATCCTGGTCGCCCGCCAGTCTGGCGTGATCGCCGGCTTGCCGCTGGCGCTGGCGACGCTGCAAAAGCTCTCACCCGACATCGAGGTGCGCGCACATGTCCGCGACGCCGCACGGATTGCCCGCGGCCAGCACGTGCTGACGATCACGGGCCCGGCGCGCGCCATCCTCACGGCGGAGCGGACCGCGCTGAATTTCGTCGGCCGCCTCTCGGGCGTCGCGACGCTCACGGCGGACTATGTCGCGCGCACCGAAGGCACCAAAATGCGCATCTGCTGCACGCGAAAAACCACGCCGGGATTGCGGGCGCTGGAGAAATACGCCGTGCGCTGCGGCGGCGGCTTCAACCACCGCTTCGGGCTCGACGATGCGATCCTGATCAAGGACAACCACATCGCGGTCGCCGGCGGCATCCGCCCGGTTCTGGAGCGCGCTCGTGCCCATGCCGGTCATCTCGTCAAGATCGAGATCGAGGTCGATACGCTCGCGCAACTCCGCGAGGTGCTCGGCACCGGGCTCGCCGATGCCGTGCTGCTCGACAACATGGACCTCGCGACGCTGCGCGAGGCCGTCAGGCTCAACGAGGGATGCCTCCAGCTGGAGGCATCCGGCGGCGTCACGCTGGACTCGATCGCGGCCATCGCGGCGACCGGCGTCGACTACGCCTCATCCGGCGCGCTGACGCATTCAGCGCCGAACTTCGACTGCGCGCTGGATATCGAGGCGTGAGCCACACCGTCATGGCCGGGCTTGTCCCGGCCGTCCACGCCTCGCCTCGCAACACAAAGAACGTGGATGCCCGGGACAAGCCCGGGCATGACGAACTTCCGTGAATGATTACCTTCGCTCGCTCACACCCATCTCGGCGGAGCTCTTGGCTTCCTGGGCGAGCTCGGCGGAGAGCGCGGCGGTCTGGGCCGGGGTGCCCCAGCTCGGTTCTTCGCTGCCGTCGCCCCAGGCGCGCGGGCGATAGAAGGTGTGGACGCCGGTCTTGTACATCTTCTTCATCTCGGCGACCCAGGACGGACGCACCCAGTAGGCGTGGTAGTGCGTGGACTTGCCCACTTCGGGCAGCCAGATCTGGCCGTCGAGCATCGCCTTCGAAATCTTTTTCGCGCGCTCCCACATCTCGGGCTCGCGGATCACATCGGCATTGTTGTCGCAGGCGAATGTGAACTGACACGCCAAATGGCGGTGCTTGTTCTGATAGACCGCGCCGCACACGGTGTCCGGATATTTGCCGGAGAAGACGCGGTTCATCACGACTTGCGCAACCGCCATCTGGCCACGCACGGCCTCGCCGCGCGATTCGAAATAGACGGCTTCGGCGAGACACTTCTCGGCCTTTGCGCGCGACTTGTCGTCGAGCGCGAGCCGCTCCGCCGGCGATCTGGCGCGCTGGTTGTCGGCGTTGACCTCGCCCTTCGGCGCGACGCTCTCGCCGCTTTCGATGTCCCTGGCGATCTCGGCCGACGGCGGCGACAGCGCGGCCGTCACCTTCATATCAGGATCGGGCATCACGATCAGCGGCTCGGCGCCGGGCTGCCAGCTCTCGATGCTCTCGAGATTGCCGCCGAGCGAGGAGCTCCCGAAAAACAGGTTCGAGGTCTTGACGCGGAAGGGATCGCGCGGCGCTGCGTCCGGAAGGGTCGCCCGCTTCAGCGCCTCGAGCGGCTGGACCGCGAACGCGCGCGCTGCGTCGCTGGCTTGTGGCGGATTGGCATATTGCGGCAGCGGCGGCGCACGCAGCGCTTCCTGAAGCTCGGGATCGAGCGCCGCCGCGGACTCCGGCGACATGATTTGCGGCAACGCGGCGGTCTTGGCGCCGAACACCGAGCTGTTCGATGTCGCGGGATCTTGCTGTGCCGGCGCGGCCGATGGTGCGGTCGTCTCGGGAGCCTGCGTGGGTGTGACGCTTGCGAGGCGATCCCCCTTCATGGAGCGATCGACCTTGGGAAAATCGGCGGCCTGGTAGCGCGGCGGCGTCTGAAGCGCAGGATTGCGGCCGATCGCGCCGGTGACGTCGCGACCATCGAGGCTCGCGAGGCGAACCATCGCGCTCTGCGGAAGCGACGTGCCGATCGGACGGGAAAAGCTGTAGGTGGCGAGCTGGATCGAGGACGCGGCGGAAAACACCTGCTTCTGCCAGCGCTCGGCGACGCCGGGCTGACGCGCCAGCAACGACGCGATATCCTGATAGCCGGTCTCTCTCGGCATCAATGCGAAGATGCAGAGACCGATTCCGAAGGACGCGAACCGCGCGCCCTTCGGATGGTTACGCAACACTGACATCGACACGCTCACGCTACGCTTACGCCAGAAAAATCGAACCGCAGTACGTCCGTACAATTCGATCTTTATCGTCAATATCCAATTTAGGTTGCCGGGGCGTTAATCGGCGTTGCGCGTGCGGCACACTCAAGCGATTGCAGGTGTTTTCACGGGCAATGATGCACGTTGGTAAACGCCGCCTCTCGTAAAGCGGTAAACATTCGGTCAACGCGAATGGTGAAGGAACTCTTGCGCGCGCGTATCATTACGGGACGCGTGACGAGTTCCGTTGTTTTTGCGCAGTGTGTCCGCTTCATCGGTGTCATGCCCCGGCTTGACCGGGGCATCCAGTACGCCGCGGCCTGTCCGCTCAACCACAACGGCCTCGGCGTACTGGATCGCCCGGTCAAGCCGGGCGATGACAGTGAGTGTGGGCGCTCGCAAATGAAGTGTGGGTGGAGTGTCGCCTCAAATGAAAGAGGCGGGGCCTAGCCCCGCCTCTTCGCATTCAACATTTCAAATCGGCTTACGCCTGGCTCGCGATCGCCTTGCCGAGCGCCGCCTGCGCCGCGGCGAGACGGGCGATCGGCACGCGGTAGGGTGAGCAGGAGACGTAGTCGAGGCCGATATCGTGGCAGAAGGCGACGGAGGCGGGATCGCCGCCGTGCTCGCCGCAGATGCCGACCTTGAGCTTCGGGCGCGTCTTGCGGCCGCGCGCGACGCCGATCTTGACGAGCTCGCCGACGCCTTCCTGGTCGAGCGCGACGAAGGGATCGACCGGGAGGATGCCCTTGGACACGTAGGTCCCGAGGAAGCTCGCGGCATCGTCGCGGCTGATGCCGTAGGTGGTCTGCGTGAGGTCGTTGGTGCCGAACGAGAAGAACTCCGCGCTCTCGGCGATCTCGGCCGCGAGCAGGCAGGCGCGCGGCAGCTCGATCATGGTGCCGACCTGGTAGGCGATCTTGGTGTTGGTGTCGCGCATCACGGCTTTCGCGGTGGCATCGATGCGCGCCTTGACGAGGTCGAGCTCGGCCTTGGTGGCGATCAGCGGCACCATCACCTCGAGGCCGACGGCCTTGCCGGTGCGCTTCTCGGCCTCGACTGCGGCTTCGAAGATCGCACGCGCCTGCATCTCGGCGATTTCAGGATAGGCGATTGCGATGCGGCAGCCGCGGAAGCCGAGCATCGGATTGAACTCCGAGAGCTCGCGCGCACGGTCGGCCAGGCGCCGCGGGTCGGTGTTCATGGCGCGCGCCACTTCCTCGACCTCGGCATGGGTGTGCGGCAGGAATTCATGGAGGGGAGGATCCAGAAGTCGGATCGTGACGGGCAGGCCCTTCATGATCTCGAACAGCTCGACGAAGTCGGCGCGCTGCATCGGCAGCAGCTTGGCCAGCGCGGCGCGGCGCGACTGCTCGTCCTCGGAGAGGATCATCTCGCGCACCGTGCGGATGCGCGTCTCCTCGAAGAACATGTGCTCGGTGCGGCACAGGCCGATGCCTTCCGCGCCGAACTTGATCGCGGTGCGCGCATCCTCCGGCGTGTCGCCGTTGACGCGCACGCCGATCTTGCGGACCTGGTCGGCCCATTTCATCAGCGTGCCGAACTCGCCGGACAGCTCCGGCTCGATCATCGGCATGCGGCCGGCGAGCACCTGGCCGAGCGAGCCGTCGATGGTGATGACGTCGCCGGTCTTGAAGGTGCGGGAGCCGATGCTCATGGTGCCGCGGCCGTAATCGACGCGGATGGTGCCGCAGCCGGAGACGCAGGGCTTGCCCATGCCGCGCGCGACCACCGCCGCGTGCGAGGTCATGCCGCCGCGGGTGGTCAGGATGCCTTCGGCGGCGTGCATGCCGTGGATGTCTTCCGGGCTGGTCTCGATGCGGACCAGGATCACCTTGCGCCCGTCGGCCTGGAGCTTGGCCGCCTCGTCCGAGGAGAACACGATCTCGCCGGAGGCAGCACCGGGCGAGGCCGGCAGGCCGGTCGCGATCACGTCGCGCTTGGCGTCGGGATCGATGGTCGGATGCAGCAGCTGGTCGAGCGAGGCGGGATCGATCCGCGTCACCGCTTCCTTCTTCGAGATCAGCCCTTCATTGGCGAGCTCGACCGCGATGCGCAGCGCCGCCTTGGCGGTGCGCTTGCCGCCGCGGGTCTGGAGCATCCACAGCTTGCCCTGCTCGACCGTGAACTCCATGTCCTGCATGTCGCGGTAGTGCTTCTCGAGCAGCGTGTAGATCCGCGTCAGCTCCTTGAAGGCTTCCGGCATCGCCGCTTCCATCGACGCCTTGTCGGAACCGGATTCCTTGCGCGCTTCCTCGGTGATGTCCTGCGGCGTGCGGATGCCCGCCACCACGTCCTCGCCTTGCGCGTTGATCAGGAATTCGCCGTAGAGCTTGCTCTCGCCGGTCGAGGGGTTGCGGGTGAAGGCAACGCCGGTCGCCGACGTCTCGCCCATATTGCCGAACACCATGGCCTGCACGTTGACCGCGGTGCCCCAGGATTCCGGAATGTCGTGCAGCCTGCGATAGGTCACCGCACGCGCGTTCATCCAGGATGAGAACACCGCGCCGATCGCGCCCCAGAGCTGGTCGTGCGGGTCCTGCGGGAAATCCTTGCCGGTCTCGCGCGCGACCGCGTCCTTGTACTTGCCGACCAGCCCGACCCAGTCCTCGGCGCTGAGGTCCGTATCGAGCGAATAGCCCTGGCTGTCTTTGAAGGTGTCGAGGATTTCCTCGAAGTGATGATGCTCGAAGCCGAGCACCACGTCCGAATACATCGTGATGAAGCGGCGATAGCTGTCATAGGCGAAGCGACGGTCGCCCGACAGTTCCGACAGCGCTTCCACGGTCTCGTCGTTGAGGCCGAGATTGAGCACGGTGTCCATCATGCCCGGCATCGAGGCACGCGCGCCGGAGCGCACGGAGACGAGCAGCGGGTTCTTGACGTCGCCGAACACCTTGCCGGTCAACTTGCCGACATGGTCGAGCGCCTTCTCAACCTGCGACTGCAATTCCTTCGGATAGGACTTGTCGTGTGCGTAGAAGTAGGTGCAGACCGAGGTCGGGAGGGTGAAGCCGGGAGGCACGGGAAGGCCGAGATTGGCCATCTCGGCGAGGTTGGCGCCCTTGCCGCCAAGCAGGTCGCGCATCTCCGTCCGGCCCTCGGCTTTGCCGTCGCCGAACGTGAACACCCATTTGCCGGCCTTGGCCGCGGCTGGCGCCGCCTTGGCGGGCGCGGCCTTTTTGGGGGCGGGCTTCACGGCAACCTTCGGCGCAGCCGACTTGGTCGCAGCCTTCGCCGCGGGCTTCGGAGCGGGCTTTGCAGCCGACTTTACAGCCGCCTTGGCGACCGGCTTCGGGGCGCTCTTCAAGGTGCTCTTGGCGAGCGCCTTGCGAGCCGCCGGCGCGGCTTTCGCCGCGGCGGAGGACTTTGATTTCGCTGGCGTTTTCGCTGGAGTTTTATTGGGCTTCGAGGCGGCTTTGGCCATAGCTTGCACACAACCTGCGAGAGGAAAGGGAAATCGCGCGCCTTACACCACTTTGGGCAGGCCCGCGCAAGTCGAAGAGTTCCGGAAAATGAAGGCCTAGAGATGGAGCCACTTCAACAATCCGAGCCCGATCGCACCATTTATGATGAGAAAGATCGCGACGATCAGGTTGAGAAGGCGCGGCATGATCAGGATGAGCACGCCCGCAAGCAGCGACAGAAGCGGCGAGATGTGGGCGACGGTGATGTGCATGAATTGTCTTTCCGTGACGTGAGGCGAATCGCGGCTGGATCATACCGGACCGGGTTCCGCGGGTAGAGACGCACAAGGCGCGAACAGGTTCCCGGCTTCGCGAAAACTGCCCGAAATTGCCGCTGATGCGGCAGGGCTTTTCCCGGAACATTGCGAAGGGGACATGCATTGGCAACCGGTCGCGCCAGTAGCGCCGGCTGAAATCAGTTCGAAGGAGTTGCCCATGCGGAACAGGATTCTCGCCCTCGCTGCGCTTGGCGCCGCGCTCGGCTCGCCGATCGCAGCGTCTGCGCAATCCGGTCTCACCGTTGGCCGCGCGCCTGTTGTCGTCGACAGCGGCCCGACGATTGCGGTCGAACAGAGGCCGGCATTCCGCGAATATGTCGTCGAGCAACGTGTGCCGGCCTTCCGTGTCCCGGATCGCGTGGTGGTCGGCGCCACCTTACCTGAAAGCGGCGTCACTTATTATGACGTGCCGCAACGTTTCGGCGCCACCACCTACCGCTACACCGTCGTAAACGGCGCAACCGTGCTGGTCGAGCCGCGCTCGCGGCGCGTCGTCGAGGTGATGGATTAGATTCTCGTCTGAACGCGTTTTCTTCACGCGAACCGGTATCCACTTCGCTTGAAAACGCTTCCGATCAACTCGATGTCCGGCGTGTCACTTCAATCAGGCTGGCGCGCATCGCGAAGTACGGACATCAGGCCCCGCCCGGTTCTCCCCCCGCCGGGCGGGGCTTTTTTGTGTGGTCGTCATTCCGGGGCGCGCCACTTCGCGCGAGCCCGGAATCCATTTCTCTACGTCACGCGCGGCTCAATGGATTCCGGGCTCGTGCTTCGCACGCCCCGGAATGACACCGTTGTTGTGGCCCCGCCTCAATCCTGGATCTTCGAGAAATCCGCGACCGCACGCGTGGCGCTGCGGATCTCGTTGAGCAGCTTCAGCCTGTTTTCACGCACCTTCGGATCGTCGTCGTTGACGCGAACCTTCTCGAAGAACGCATCGACCGGCGGACGCAGCTTTGCCATCGCGCTCATCGCGGCGGCAAAGTCTTCCCTGGCGACGGCAGCGCTTGCTTCCGCCTGCACCTCGCCGATCGCCTTCGCCAGCGCCTTCTCCTCATCGAGGCCATAGAGCGCAGCATCCGGCGCACCGTCGAACGCGCGCTTGTCCTTCTTCTCCTCGATGCCGAGGATGTTGCTGGCGCGCTTGATACCAGCGAGCAAGTTCTTGCCGTCATCGCTCTCGAGGAACTTGCCGAGCGCCTCGACGCGGCGGACGATCATCAGGAGATCGTCCTGGCCGCCGAGGGCGAACACGGCGTCGACGAGATCGTGCCGTGCGCCCTGCTCGCGCAGCTGGACCTTCAGGCGATCGGCGAAGAAGGCGAGGAGATCGCTTGGAAGCTTCTCCGTATCGGCCGACTTCACCGACAGGCCCGCGAGTGCAGATGCTGCCACCTTCATGAGCGACAGACGCAGGTTGTTCTCAGCGATCAGCCTGATCACGCCCAGCGCCGCGCGCCGCAGCGCATACGGGTCCTTGCTGCCGGTCGGCTTCTCGTCGATCGCCCAGAAGCCGACGAGCGTGTCGATCTTGTCTGCAAGTGCGACCGCAACGCTGACCGGATCGGTGGGTACGCGATCCGCGGGGCCCTGCGGCTTGTAGTGCTCCTCGCACGCGGCGGCGACAGAGGCATCCTCGCCCTGGGCCAGCGCGTAGTACTTGCCCATCAAGCCCTGCACTTCCGGGAATTCACCGACGACTTCGGTCAGCAAATCGGCCTTGGCGAGATGCGCGGCACGCGTGGCCTTCGCGACATCGGCACCGACCAAAGGCGCGATCTCGGCGGCGAGACGTTCGATGCGTTTGATGCGCGCAGCCTGAGTCCCGAGCTTCTCGTGGAACACGATCTGCTCGAACTTCGGCAGCCGATCCTCGAGCTTCGTCTTCAGGTCCGTCTCATAGAAGAACTTCGCATCCGACAGGCGCGGACGGATCACGCGCTCGTTGCCTGATACGATAGTCTTGCCGCCGTCGGCCGCCTCGATATTGGCGGTGAGGACGAACTTGTTGGTCAGCTTGCCCGTCTTGGAATCCCTGACGACGAAGCACTTCTGGTTGTTGCGGATGGTGGCGCGGATCACCTCTTCCGGGATCGCGAGATATTCCGGCTCGAACGATCCCATCATGACGACGGGCCATTCGACGAGGCCCGAAACCTCGTCGAGCAGCACCTGATCCTCGACCAGCTCAAACCCTTGCGCGAACGTCAGCTCCTTGGCGTCAGCGAAGATGATGTCCTTGCGCGCCTGCGGATCGAGGATGACTTTGGCGGCCTTCAGCTTCGCTTCGTAGTCCTCGAAGCGGCGTACGTTGATCGCCGCCGGCGCCATGAAGCGATGACCGTAGGTGGTCTGGCCTGTCTCGATGCCGTCGATCGAGAATTTGACGACATCGGGATCTTCCGTTTCGGGCCCGAACGTCGCGGTGATCGCGTGCAGCGGACGCACCCAGCTCAGCGATCCCGGTTTTCCGGAGCGCGCGCCCCAGCGCATCGATTTCGGCCAGGGGAAGGTGCGGATGATGACCGGCAGAATCTCGGCGAGCACGTCGATCGCGTCGCGGCCGGGCTTTTCGATCAGCGCGATGTAGAAGTCGCCCTTCGGGTCGCGCTGGATCTTGGCTTCGTCGAGCGAGTTTAGACCCGTCGCCTTCAGAAAACCCTGCACGGCCGCATCGGGCGCGCCCATTTTCGGACCGCGGCGTTCGGTCTTCAGGTCAGGCTGACGCGCGGGGATGCCATGCACGGTCAGTGCAAGGCGGCGCGGCGTCGCGAACGCTTTCGCACCCTCGTAGACGAGGCCCTCGGCGACCAGCTTGTCGGTGACCATGCGGCGCAGATCGTCGGCCGCCTTGGCCTGCATGCGCGCGGGGATTTCTTCCGAGAACAGTTCAAGCAAAAGATCGGGCATCAGGCCGCTCCGCCCGCTTCAGTATGGATCCAGGCCTCGCCGCAGGCCTTTGCCAGCTCGCGCACGCGAAGAATGTAGCTCTGCCGCTCGGTCACGGAGATCACGCCGCGCGCGTCGAGCAGGTTGAAGACATGGCTCGCCTTGATGCACTGGTCATAGGCCGGCAGCGCCATCAGGTGCGCCTCGCGCTTGCCGGACTCTGAGTTTTTTTGCCAGCCGGCGTCGAGGTACTTCCGGCAGGCGGCTTCCGCCATCTTGAACTGCTCGAACAGCATCGCGGTGTCGGCGACTTCGAAATTGTGCTTCGAATATTCACGCTCGGCCTGCAGGAACACGTCGCCATAGGTCACCTTGGCGTCGCCCTCGCGGCCGTTGAAGTTGAGGTCGTAGACGCGATCAACGCCCTGTACATACATCGCGAGGCGCTCGAGCCCATAGGTGAGCTCGCCGGCAACAGGCGCGCACTCAAATCCCGCGACCTGCTGGAAATAGGTGAACTGGCTGACTTCCATGCCGTCGCACCAGCATTCCCACCCTAAGCCCCAGGCACCCAGCGTCGGGCTCTCCCAATCGTCCTCGACGAAGCGGATGTCGTGCACGGCGGAATCGATGCCGATCGCGGCGAGCGACTTCAGGTACAGCTCCTGAAGATTCGGCGGCGACGGCTTCATGATCACCTGGAACTGGTAGTAGTGCTGCATCCGGTTCGGATTCTCGCCGTAGCGGCCGTCCTTGGGCCGGCGCGAGGGCTGCACATAGGCGGCGTTCCAGGGCTTCGGCCCGAGCGCGCGCAGCGTGGTCGCCGGATGGAAGGTGCCCGCGCCCATTTCCATGTCGTAGGGCTGCAGGATCACGCAGCCCTGCTCGGCCCAGAACCGCTGGAGCGCGAGGATAAAGCCCTGGAACGAGCGTTCCGGGCGCATATGGGCGGGCAATGAGGCGTCCATCGTCAGATCAGGCTCTCGCGGGGGGGTTGAATCGCGCGGGACCGTATCGACGGCGGGGATGGGAATCAAGGCAAAGGGGGCCTGGAAAGCGGCCCTGTGCTCCGTCATGGCCGGTCATGGCCGGGCATAGCCGTCCGAAGGACGGCGTCACTTCCGCTCGCCTATGTCCCGGCCATCCACGACCTTGGTCGCGGTACGAAGAACGTGGATGCCCGGGACAAGCCCGGGCATGACGCGAGTGGCGCTACCTAGCCGGGCCGATACGCTCCGGTCACGGGGTCACGTTTCAGCTTCTGAATATCCCCGGCATGGGCGGCTTCAGCGACGCGCGACAGGCGCATCTCCTCCAGCTCATGGTTGATCCGGACAGCGGTCTTGTAGGCCCAGCGGACCACGGCAAGCCCGCCCAGGACGCCCGCGAAAGCGACAAACGGCGGCATCGGTCGATCCTTGTCTAGTGCTCAGCCCCCACAGACATTCTTGCGCAGACCGGGCCGCGCCGCAATTGGCTCGGCCCGGACCAAATGGCGCGGGAGGGTGTCGCCTAGAACCCGAATTTCGCCCAAATCGCCCGCGTCTCGACCGCCGAGATCAACTCGTCCGGCAGGCCGGCCATTGATTCCATGGCCGAAAGCTGGCCCGCACCGGGCGATTTCCGCCCCAAAAGGCCCGAGAGCAGACCGGTCGGCGGCGCAATCACAGGGGTGAGAACCTTCTCGCCATAGCGGGCACGAAGAGTTGAGCGGAGATCGCCGATGCCGTCAGCGAGCCCCAGCGCGATCGAACTCTCGCCGGCCCAGTATTCGCCGGTGAACAGGGTGTCGTCGGCGCCTTTCAGCCGCGCGCCGCGGCTCTCCTTCACCAGCGCGATGAAGATCTGGTGGATCTCGCGCTGGAGCGCCTTCAGCTTCGCCACGTCGTCGGGGTTTTCCGGGAGGAACGGATCGAGCATCGCCTTGTGCGCGCCGGCCGTGTAGAGCCGCCGCTCGATGCCGAGCCGCCTGATCGCCTCCTGGAAACCAAAACTGCCGCCGACCACGCCGATCGAGCCCAGGATGGAAGACGGATCGCAGATGATCTCGTCGCCGGCGCAGGCGATCATGTAGCCGCCGGACGCCGCGACGTCCTCGACGAACACCAGCACGGGCAGCTTCTTCTCCGCCGCGAGCTGCTTGATGCGCAGATAGATCTGGCGCGACTGCACCGGCGAGCCGCCGGGCGAATTGATCACCAGCGCCACCGCCTTGGCGTTCCGGTACGAAAACGCCCGCTCCAGCACCCGCGCGACGCCCGCAAGCGTCATGCCCGGGCGCAGCGGCGTCACCGCACCGATCACACCGGACAGCCGCACCACCGGCACCACCGCCGTGCCGGGACGGAAGCGCGCCGGCAGATATTGCATGAGCTTGTCGGCCAGGCCGGAACCCTCACGATCGTTCAATTGTTCGGCCATGCCGTTACCTCTGCTTAACCATTTCTTATCACGCGACTGTCATTGGAAGTGCCCGGAACGTGTTTTGCAGATTCCCCGTTAGGAAGCTGCAATGAGGCAGCGGAGAACACCATGAAAATCTATCTGCTGTTGCTGCTGGTCGGTGCGCTGTTCATGGCGATCCGTCTGACGACCCCGCAAGAGCAGCAGTCGGAATCGCTTCCGCAGTAGGCCGTCGCGGCTCCGCCAGCGGCAAGAACGCCCTCCCTTCCAGAATCTCCCTCACCTGATTTTTAGGCACGCCTGACTCGTCGTTGAGCATGAGGCCCGGCAGCAGCCGCGTCGGAGCCCGGCCGCCTTTGATTGCGCGCACCAGCACGCGGATCGCGGGCCGTCCTGCCTCGCCGTGAACCGGCAGGATCGACAGGCTTCCAAAACCACGTGACAGCGCTGCCAAAACCTCCTCGATTCCATCGGCGCGCCAGATCAAGGTCAGCGCGCCACCCGATCGGAGGATGCGCCGCGCCGCATGCACCCATGCATTCAGCGTCTCCTCGCTCGCAACATGCGCGGTGCGGCGCGTCTGATCGGACGAACCGCGATGGCGTGCGGGATCGTTGAAGGGTGGGTTCATCAGCACCACGTCGACGCTGTCGGGCGCGAGGCCATTAGCCGCAAACGCCTGTGCGTCGGCCGTAACGTCGAGCACGATCGTCTCCGCGGCGATCGCATTCGCCGCCGCATTGGCGCGCGCGAGTTCCGCCAGTTCCGGATCGATCTCGACCTGGCTGAGGCTGATTCCCGCGACGCGCCGGCCAAGCGCCAGCCCGGCGGTGCCGATGCCGGCGCCCAGATCGACGACACGGTCGCCCGCCTGCGCTTCCGTCGCCGCCGCGAGCAGGATGGCGTCATGCCCGGCGCGGTGGCCGGACCGCTTCTGCTTCAAGCGCAATTGCCCGCCGAGAAAGGCGTCCTCGGTGAAGTCTGTGACGACGTCAATCATCGCCGCGCAGTTCATGACTGAGGCCGGCCTCGGTGAGGAGCTCCCTGGCCTCCTGGGCGTCATCCTCATGGACCAGGATCCGCCGCGGCAGGATACCCAGCGAGCCCTCGATAATGCTCATGTTCTGGTCCAGCACCAGATGATGGATGTTGGCGCCGTCGAGCAGCGCGCCGATCGCCGACACCAGCACCATGTCGTTGGTCCGAACCAGTTCACGCAAAACGCAGGTCTCCTGCCTGAAAGGGGCTAAAGCGGCAAATGTCAATGGTTCCGCGGCACTTGCCGCATCCGCTGCCAGTTTCTATTGTATTTGCATCAGAATAGCCCCTCCGGGGCAAATATTGGAGACCGGCGTGGCCGTCATCGTACCTTTCGAAACTCCCGGCGCGTCGATCGAACAGCTGGTTGCCCTTGTCGCTGGTGACATGGAGCGCGTCAACGCCACGATCCTGTCGCGGACCGGGTCGGATGTCACCATGATCCCGGAGGTCGCCAACCACCTCATCTCCTCCGGCGGCAAGCGCCTGCGGCCCATGCTGACGCTCGCCATGGCCAACCTCGCCGGCTACGCCGGCGACGGTCACATCAAGCTCGCTGCAAGCGTCGAGTTCATGCATACCGCGACGCTCCTTCACGACGACGTGGTCGACGAGAGCGAGATGCGCCGCGGCAAGCTGTCGGCGCGCATGCTCTGGGGCAATGAGGCGAGCGTGCTGGTCGGCGACTTCCTGCTCGGCCAGGCGTTCCGCATGATGGTCGAGGTCGGCTCGCTCCGCGCGCTCGACATCCTCTCCGCGGCCGCCGCCACCATCGCCGAGGGCGAGGTGATGCAGCTTGCCGCCGCCAAGAACACCGCGACCACCGAGGACGAATATCTCGCCGTGATCCGCGGCAAGACCGCCGAGCTGTTTGCGGCCGCCTGCGAGGTCGGCCCCGTGATCGCCAACCGCCCGAAGGCGGAGCAGACCGCGTGCCGCTCGGTCGGCATGAATCTCGGCATCGCCTTCCAGCTCGTCGACGACGTGCTCGACTATGGCGGCAAGAGCGCCAAGCTCGGCAAGAACACCGGCGACGATTTCCGCGAGGGCAAGATCACGCTGCCGGTCGTGCTCGCCTTCCGCCGCGGCAACGACACCGAGCGCGCCTTCTGGATCCGCGCGCTGGAGCGCGGCGAGATCGGCGACACCGACCTCGACCACGCCCTGGGCCTGATGAACAAGCATCGCGCGCTCGAGGACACGCTCAGCCGCGCTCAGCACTACGGCGCCATGGCCGTCGACGCGCTGGCGCTGTTCCCGTCCTCACCGATGAAGAGCGCGCTGGAGCAGGTGGTCGCGTTCTGTCTGGCCCGGTCGCACTAGGCGACAAAGGCTGACGCTCTTTCCACGTCGTCATTGCGAGCGCAGCGAAGCAATCCAGAATCCCTCCGCGGGAACAGTCTGGATTACTTCGCTGCGCTCGCAACGACGGAGAGCTAGGCAACGGCGCATTCCCTCTCTTGTCCCGGACGCGCTGCAGCGGGAAACGCTGCTGCGCGGAGCCGGGAAGCGACACGCAAGGCTCTCCGCAACATGGGCCCCGGCTCTGCAGCGCACCGCCAAGAGGCGCTGCGCTGCGTCCGGGGCACGATAGCGGCTATCCGGCGGCTACCTTAAATCCCACCACCAGCCTGCTTTCACATACTCACCGCTCGCCCGCTGCGCACCTCACCGCCAGCCCCGCCTCCGCATCCTCACCGCTCACTCTACCTGCCGCCGCCTGCCCAGTGACTTGCATTTTGCAAGCCACTCTCCTACGCTCCCGCCATGCAGCCGAAATCCCCCTCCATCCTGGAATGCCCGGTCGGCCGCGCCGTGGAGACGGTCGGCGAATGGTGGAGCATCCTGATCTTGCGGGATGCCTTCCAGGGCGCGACGAAGTTCGACGAATTTTCGCAAAGCCTCGGCATCGCGCCGAACATCCTGTCGCGGCGCCTTGCCCATCTCACCGAGAGCGGCATGTTCATCCGCCGCCGCTATCACGAACGGCCGCCGCGGTACGAATATGTGCTGACGGAGAAGGCGCGGGATTTCTTCCCTGTGGTCGTGGCACTGCTGGCCTGGGGCAACAGGCATCTCGCGCCCAAGGGCGAATCCATCATGCTGGCGAATCGGAGCGACGCTCGCCCGTTCGATCCGATCGTGGTCGATGCCGCCGACATGCGTCCGATCACCCTCGCCAATGCGGTCGTCGTCCCGGGTCCCCGCGCCAGCCGCGGGATGCGCAAGCGGCTCGGCTCGCTCAAAGCCATGAACCCGGCCGTTGCGCCGGCTGGAGACTGACATGCGTCGTATCGTCGTGACGGGAATGGGAGCGGTGTCGCCGCTCGGCTGCGGTGTTGAACTGTCCTGGCGCCGGCTGCTCGCCGGCCAGAGTGGGCTGCGCCCTCTGCCGGAATGGTCGCAGGCACTGCCCGCGCGCATTGCCGGTCTCGTGCCCGACAAGGCCGACGATGCCGAAGGCGGCTTCGACCCCGCGCAAGCTGCCGCGCCAAAAGACCAGCGCAAGATGGACCGCTTCATCCTGTTCGCCCTGCTCGCCACCGCAGAAGCGGTCGCGCAGGCCAGATGGACGCCGCAGGACGCGGCGACATTGGAGAGAACCGCGACGATCATCGCTTCCGGCGTCGGCGGCTTCCCGGCAATGGCGGAGGCGGTGCGCATCACCGAGCAGCGCGGCGCGCGCCGGCTCTCGCCCTTCACCATCCCCTCGTTTCTCGCCAATCTCGCCGCCGGCCACGTCTCGATCAAATACGGCTACAAGGGCGCGCTGGGCACACCGGTCACGGCCTGTGCCGCCGGCGTCCAGGCGATCGGCGATGCCGCGCGCATGATCCGTGCAGGCGAAGCCGATGTCGCGATCTGCGGCGGCGCGGAGGCCTGCATCGATATCGTCAGCATCGGCGGCTTTGCCGCGGCCCGCGCACTGTCGAGCGGATTCAACGACGAGCCCGCGCGCGCCTCGCGCCCGTTCGATCGCGACCGCGACGGCTTTGTCATGGGCGAAGGCGCGGGCATCCTGGTGATCGAGGAGCTGGAGCATGCACTGGCGCGCGGCGCCTCCCCGATTGCGGAAATCGTGGGCTACGGCACGACGGCGGACGCCTATCACATGACGTCGGGCCCGCCCGATGGCGACGGCGCCCGCCGTGCCATGGAGATCGCGCTCCGCCAGGCGAAGCTTGCGCCCGCGGATTTGCAACATTTGAACGCGCATGCGACGTCGACGCCGGCCGGCGACGAAAGCGAGCTCGGCGCGATCGCCGCGCTGTTCGGCCGCAACCGGAACATCGCGGTGAGCGCGACGAAATCGGCCACCGGCCATCTGCTCGGCGCTGCCGGCGGACTCGAGGCGATCTTCACCGTCCTCGCCTTGCGCGACCAGGTCGCGCCGCCGACGCGCAATTTCGAAAACGCAGATCCCGGCGCTGATGGCATCGACATCGTCGCAGGCAGCGCGCGGCCGATGCCGATGCTCAACGCCATCTCCAACGGATTTGGCTTCGGCGGGGTGAATGCCAGCGTGATCTTCCGCCGGATGGGCTGAACGAGAGGCCTTGTAATCGCGGCACGCTTCGTTACCAAACCGGGATGATCGAAACGAATTTCTGGCTGTTCCTGGCCGCAGCGTGTCTCATTGCCGCCGTTCCCGGCCCCGGCATCTTCTACGTCGCGGCACGGACCTTGTCCGAAGGACGCGCCAGCGGCTTTGCGTCAACCGCGGGCACCGCGCTGGGCGGGCTGGTTCATGTCGTCGCGGGCAGCCTCGGCGTCTCCGCGATCATCCTTGCCAGTGCGGAGCTGTTTGCCGTCGTGAAATTCATCGGCGCGCTCTATCTGGTCTGGCTCGGCATCAAGACCTTCCGCAGCGCCGGCCGCGCGCTCTCGCTGGAGAACGAGCCCGTCGGCGACAGGCGCGCGTTCCGCGACGGCGTGCTGGTCGAGGCGCTGAACCCGAAGACCGCCGCATTCTTCCTCGCCTTCATTCCGCAGTTCCTCGATCCCGCGGGATCGAGCCCCACGCTGCAATTCATCGTGCTCGGCGCGATCTCGGTGATCCTGAACACGCTCGCCGATGTCGTCGTCGTGCTGATGGCAACTGCAACGCGCACGCAGCTGATTGGCAGGCCACATCTGATGCGGCGTCTCACGCAGGGCTCGGGCGTCTTCATCGCCGGCCTTGGCCTCTCGCTCGCGCTGGCGCGGCGGCCGGTGCAGGGCTAGCTCGCGTCATTCCCGACGGGCATCCACCGAAAAAAGAAAGGGGCCGCAGCCCCTTTCTCAGATTTCACCAGTGGTGCCAATGATGCCAGCGGTGCCAGCGAGCCCAATGATGCCAGCGCCAGCCGTCACCCCAATGATGGTGCCAGCCGTAACCACCCCAGTAGTGCGGATGGTAGTAGCCTCCATGGTAGTGGCGTTGCCAGCAATGGCCCCATTCATTGCAGACATAGCCGGTCGGCACCTCGATCGGTGCTGCTGACGCAGCCCCGCTCGACAGCGTGACCCCGCCAAGTGCGGCAAGGCCGACAAACGCAGATACAAGTTTCATGATGTTCACCTCCTAACATCCGTTGGAGGCGATGAGTGCGTCCTGCGTTCGGCGCCTTACGCAGGTTTAATACCGATGAACGATTTCGATGAAGCGATCGGCTCGCGATGACGGCGTGCGCGCAACATTGTCGCCATCGCCCCGAAACACTTTCCAACCCGTAATGACCAAGATGTAACGCGTGGAATTCGAACGACCCATCGCTCGCGGCTCACCCATGGTTGTTGCGATGGAGAGTTCGATGAGGATGATGTCCTGGTCGCGTTATCGCCTCCTGACAAGGTCGTTGTCGCGCACCGCGCGTCGCTGTCACGACGCGAAGATGCGCAAGACCCGGCAGCGCCGACGCGCCATGCGCCGCCTAGGCGGCACGAGCTCGCCGCCGAAGCGCCCGTGACCTGCGGCTTGCTTGTGGAATGGGCGGCAGCAGGCTACTCCA
This sequence comes from Bradyrhizobium sp. MOS001, assembly GCF_004634465.1. NCBI lineage: Bacteria > Pseudomonadati > Pseudomonadota > Alphaproteobacteria > Hyphomicrobiales > Nitrobacteraceae > Bradyrhizobium > Bradyrhizobium sp. MOS001. The sequence continues at coordinate 18,718 of NZ_SPVJ01000031.1, read as the reverse complement.
GTCGTGCTGCTATCTCGTCCGGCATTTCGAAGGATCGGCGCCCGATGCTTGCCCCGCAAAGTCGCACATACGAGTCCCACGGCCTGCGGCTGCACTATGCCGATTGGGGCAATCACGGCGCGCCCGTCGCCATCCTGGTCCATGGCGGCCGCGATCATTGCCGGAGCTGGGACGCCATCGCCCGCTCGCTTCAGCCGCACTTTCACGTGCTCGCGCCCGATCTGCGCGGCCATGGCGATTCCGACTGGACCAAGGGCGGCAGCTACGCGCTGACCGAGTATGTCTACGACCTCGCCCAGCTCATTCGCAGCATCGCAGCGCCTCAAGTGACTCTCATTGGTCATTCCATGGGCGGCATGGTGAGCCTGATCTTTTCGGGGTCGTTCCCAGAGCTGGTCACGAAGCTCGTCGTCCTCGACGGCGTCACCATGTTGCCGGACACCCCCAAAGCGCCGACGCATGAGCGCATCAGCAAATGGGTCAGCCAGCTCGACAGGCTGCACGACCGCACGCCGCGCCGCTATGCGACCCTCGAAGACGCGGCCGCGCAGATGGTGCTTCACAACAAGCGCCTCGCCCGCGACCTCGCGCTGCATCTTGCAACGCACGGCTCGCGGCGGAATGAGGACGGCACCTATAGCTGGAAGTTCGATCCCTACCAGCGCGCCTCTGCGCCGCACCGGCTCTGGCCGGACGATCACGTCGCGCTGTGGTCGCGCATCACAAGTCCGACGCTGCTGCTGAATGCCGGAGAAAGTTTTCTCGCGGGTGCCAGGGCCGCAGGCCTGGAGCGCTATTTCCCGCAGGCACGCATCGAGACCATCGCCGGCGCGGGGCACTGGCTACAGCATGACAAGCCGCAAGAGGTGTTGAGTGAGATCCGGCGGTTTCTCGGGCTCGCCGAAGACGGCGGCTAGCTCCACTGCCGTAGCGTGGGCAAAGGCGCAAGGCGCCGTGCCCACCACGCAGCCAGATTGCGAGAATAAGTTTGGTGGGCACGCTTCGCATTGCCCACCCTACGGCAGAATCGTAGCCCGGAAAAACCTAGCTCAACGTCCCCGCATGCACCCACCAACCGGGGTGGGTGCGCCGGATCTTTTCCGCGCCGGCATGCGCATCGCTCGCTGCGCCATAGATCGCAAAGCAAGTCGCGCCGGAGCCGGACATGCGGGCCAGCTTGACGCCGGCGGAGTCACGCAAGGCTTCCAGCACCTCGCCGATCACAGGCTCGATGCGCAGCGCAGGGGCTTCGAGATCGTTGGCCACGGTTTCGAGAACGTCGACCCAATCGGCGATCGACTCACCCTCTTCGGGCCACGCCGGAGCGTCGAGAACGGACGTTGCGCCGACCAAGAGTTCGCCGTTGCGCAGGCCCAGCGCCTGGAACACGTCCTTGGTGGCAACAGGCACGCGCGGATTGACCATCACGCAGGGCATGCTCGGCAGCGCCAGCGGCAGGAGCTGCTCGCCGACGCCGGTCATGTCGCAGGCGCGCGAGAACAGGCACACCGGCACGTCGGCGCCGGTGGCGAGCGCAACCTTCTGCAGGCGCGGATCGTCGAGCGAGAGATTGTTGAGACGTGCGAGCAGCCGCAGTGCCGCCGCGGCATCGGCCGAGCCGCCGCCGATGCCGGCCGCGACGGGAAGCACCTTGTCGAGCGCGAAGGCCCCGAGCTTCAGGTTCGGCACGGCCTCGGCCAGGAGCCTGGCCGCCTTGACCACGAGATTGTCCGCGGTATCGCCGCAGGCCGCGGCCAGCGGCCCGGTGGTGACGAGCTTCAGCTCGCCGCCCGGCTCCAGCGTAAGCTGGTCCGCGCAGTCGGCAAACGCGACCACGCTTTCGAGATCATGATAGCCGTCGGCACGACGGCCGACGACGCGAAGGCTCAGATTGACCTTCGCGCGCCCTTCTTCAATCAACGCCGACATTGGCGATCAGCCCCCAAACGCGCTCTTAGCCGCCCTTGCCGTCGTCCTTCTTCTTGTCCGCCTGCGCGGCCGAAGAGTTCGAATCGTCGGTCATACCGTTGGCGATCTTGGCCTCGATCTTCGGAAGCTCCTCCGGCTCGGGCTTGAGATCGCGGGCGTGGGCCCACTGGAATTTCGCTTCCAGCGTACGGCCGACGCGCCAATAGGCATCACCAAGGTGATCGTTGATGGTGGGATCCTCGGGCTTGAGGTCGATCGCGCGCTCGAGGTTCTTCACCGCCTCTTCGTAATTGCCGATGCGGTAATAGGCCCAGCCGAGGGAGTCGACGATGTAGCCGTCGTCGGGACGCTGCTCGACGGCACGCTTGATCATCTTCATGCCTTCGTCGAGATTCACGCCCTGGTCGATCCAGGAATAGCCGAGATAGTTGAGGACATGCGGCTGGTCGGGCTGGAGCTCGAGCGCCTTCTTCATGTCGGCTTCGGCCTTGCTCCACTCCTTGGAGCGCTCCTCGCAAATGCCGCGATAATAATACCAGACGCTGTTGGCCTTGTCGTTGCCGGCCGGCAGCACGTCGATGCCCCGCGAATAGGTCGCGCCGCAATCGCCGAACTTCTTGCGGCCGCGCTCGATATTGCCGAGCGCCATGATGGCTTCGAGATCCTTGGAATCGTCCGATGTGACGCCCTTGAGGATCTTGATCGCCTCGTCGGTGCGGTCGGCGGAATCCAGATCGATGGCGAGCTGGATCTGCGCGTTGCGCTTCAACGGCGAGGTCGCGGGCACCCGCTCATAAACCTTGATCGCCATCTGCGGCCGCTTCACCGATTCATAGAGATCGGCGAGCGAGAGCAGCGCCAGCGGATGGGTCGGCTGGAGATAGAGCGCGAGCTGAAGATAGACCAGCGCCAGATCCTCGCCGCCGCGGCGGGTCAGCGTGGCACCGATGCCGTAGAGCGCTTCGGCGGCACCAGCTTGCGCGGAGTCGGCCAGCGGCGGCATCTTCTTGCCGGCCTTGGTGTCGCGCAGACCTTCCACGATCAGCGGATGGCGGGCGAGCTTCTTGTCGAAAGCCAGGTAGACGGTGGTCGCGGCCGCGGAATCCTTGTTGCGCGACAGCCAGCGGGCATAGGCCTCGGTGACGCGCAGCATGGAATCGTCGAGCTTGTAGGCGCGCTCGAAGCGGACGCCGGCGTCCTTCTCCTTGCCGGAGAGCTCGAGGATCATGCCGGCATGGAGGTCCTTGAACAGCGGATACCATTCCGGACCGGCGAGCTTGTCGATGGTGGCGACGCCGCCCTTGGCATCGCCCGCGCCATAGGCGGCCCAGCCCGACAGCAGCGTGGCGACGAGATCGGTGATCGGACCGCGGATCGACTGGTTGATGTTGGTTTGCGCGGTCGCGTATTTCTTCATCTTGAGATCGTGCACCCCGACGACGAGACGCGCGACGCGGTTGGTCTTGTCGATGGTCAGGACGCGCTCGGCGAGCTTGACCGCCTCGTCGATGTCACCGTCGGCAACCGACGAGATGAAGGCGCGATCGAGCAGCTCGTTGTTCTTGGGATCGGTGCGGAGCGCCGAGCGGTAGAATGCGGCGGCCGAGGCCGCGTCGCGCTCGACGCTGGCGTGGCGGGCGGCGAGATAGCTGCCGGAGGTCGTCAGCGACTTCAGATCGTTCCGGGTCGGGAATTGCGCCGCCGTGTCGGACGGATGGTCCGGCGTCTGCGCCAGGACCGCGCCGGGGACCGTCGCGATCGCTGTGCCCATGAGGGCGATGGCGGCAACAGTCCAGCGGTTGAAACGATTTGAGAACATCAGGGGCTCGCCTTGAGTTGTAGTGCCTGGGTTTGCAGCAGTAGGCCGTATCGCATGCGAACGCGGCCGGTGGCATGGGGACCCGGAACCGTCGGGCCGACAATGCCGCTTTTGGCGCTTCACCGCAAGGATTCGGGCATGCGATCCCCTCCGCACGCCCCAAATCGGCCGACTACGCCCCAAGACGCTGCCAGTATGGCCTTATCGTGGCCGCGGACCGCTACCCCGGGCCGGTTCTCACGCGAACGTGCGTCACAATGCCGGGGGCACGTCACATTGGCCCCGGCTCGATCGCTTTGGTCCAATGATCCCGGCTTGCATGGCCTAGCTTACATGGCCTCGTAGTTCGGACCGCCGCCGCCCTCCGGGGGAACCCAGGTGATGTTGCCGTTGGGGTCCTTCACGTCGCAGGTTTTGCAGTGGACGCAGTTCTGGGCATTGATCTGGAAGCGCGGGCTCGCGCCTTCCTCGACCCACTCATAGACCCCGGCCGGGCAATAGCGATTCGAGGGACCGGCGAAGACGTCGTGCTCCGAGGTCTTCTGCAGGTTCATGTCGGCGACCTTGAGATGGACCGGCTGGTCCTCCTCATGATTGGTGTTGGACAGGAACACCGACGAGAGCTTGTCGAACGAGATCTTGCCGTCCGGCTTCGGGTAGTTCTTCGGCGCGTGGCTCTTCGCCGGATCAAGCGTGGCGCGATCGGGCTTCGCATGCGACTGCGTGCCGAACAGCGAGCCACCGAACAGCGTGTTGCACCACATGTCGAAGCCACCGAGCGCGACGCCGAGCACGGTGCCGAACTTCGACCATAGCGGCTTGACGTTGCGGACCAGGAACAGGTCCTTGCCGACCGCCGAGGACCGCCAGGCGTTCTCGTAGTCGACGATCTCGTCATTGGCGCGATCGGCAGCGAGCGCGGCCGCGACATGCTCTGCGGCGAGCATGCCGGTGCCCATCGCATTGTGCACGCCCTTGATGCGAGGCACGTTGACGAAGCCCGCCGCACAACCGACCAGCGCGCCGCCGGGGAAGCTCAGCTTCGGCACCGACTGATAGCCACCTTCGGTGATGGCGCGCGCGCCATAGGCGAGCCGCTTGGCGCCCTCGAAGGTGCCGCGGATCGAGGGATGGGTTTTGAAGCGCTGGAACTCGTCGAACGGCGACAGATACGGATCGTCGTAGTTGAGATGCACGACGAAGCCGACGGCGACGAGATTGTCGTCATAGTGATAAAGGAACGAGCCGCCGCCGGTCTTCAGGTCGAGCGGCCAGCCGAACGAATGCTGGATCATGCCCTTCTGGTGCTTGGCGGGATCGATCTGCCAGACTTCCTTGAGGCCGATGCCGAACTTCGCCGGCTCGCTCTTGGAATCCAGTGCAAACTTCGCGATCAGCTGCTTGGTCAGGCTGCCGCGCGCGCCCTCGGCGAACAGAGTGTACTTGCCGAGCAGTTCCATGCCGCGGGTAAAGGAGTCCTTCGGCTTGCCATCGCGGCCGATGCCCATGTCGCCTGTGGCGATGCCCTTCACCGCGCCCTGCTCGTCATAGAGCACCTCAGCGGCGGCAAAGCCCGGATAGATCTCGACGCCAAGCGCCTCGGCCTTGCGCGCCAGCCAGCGGCAGACATTGCCGAGCGAGCCGATATAGCAGTGATGATTGTCCATCAGCGGCGGCATGATGAAGTTCGGCAGCTTGATCGCGCCGCCTCCCGTCATCCAGTAGAAGCGGTCGTCCTTCACCTGCGTCTTCAGCGGACAGTCGGAATCCTCGCGCCAGTCCGGGATGAGCTTGTCGAGCCCGGCCGGATCGATCACGGCGCCGGAGAGAATGTGCGCACCGACCTCGGAGCCCTTCTCCACCACGACGACGTTGAGATCGGCATTGAGCTGCTTCAGCCGGATCGCGGCCGCCAGGCCAGACGGGCCGGCGCCGACGATGACGACGTCGAATTCCATGGATTCGCGCGGGGGAAGTTCTTCGGTGCTCATCTGATCTCAGCCCTTGAGACGGTTCCTCGTCATTTGCGCCCCCTTGTTTCCGATTTTTCCGGGTAGGACAACCACGGAAATGCGTTCCACTGGGATGCAAGGCACCCCAAACTGATATAGTAAAAGTCTGACTTTCCAAATGATCCCCGAGCCCGCACCCACCGTCCGAGAGCTTCTCGCCTTCTATCTGGAGGCCGGGGTCGATTGCGCGCTCGCGGAGGAACCTGTCGACCGCCTGGCGGAATTGGATGCTCCGCCGCCGGCCCCGCGCGCCGCACCTCCGGTCGAGGCACCACGGCCTGTTGCCGCGCCCGCGGTGATGCGCGGCGAGGCCGCACCTGCGCCGGACATTGCGATCGCCTCCGCACGCGAGGCCGCGCGTACCGCGCCGACGCTCGAGGCACTGCGCGAGCTGATGCAGAATTTTGAAGGCTGCGCGCTGAAGCATACCGCGACGCGGCTGGTGTTCGCCGACGGCAATCCGCAGGCGCGCATCATGTTCGTCGGCGAGGCGCCGGGCCGCGACGAGGACATCGAGGGGCTGCCCTTCGTCGGGCGGAGCGGCAAGCTGCTCGACCTCATGATCGGCGCGATCGGGCTCAACCGCACCACCGCCTACATCGCCAACGTGATTCCCTGGCGGCCGCCCGGCAACCGCACGCCGACGCCGCAGGAAACGCAGATCTGCCTGCCCTTCATCCAGCGCCAGATCGAGCTGGTGAATCCCGACGTGCTGGTGACGCTCGGCAATCCCTCAACGCAGACGCTGCTGTCGACGCGCGAGGGCATCATGCGCACCCGCGGCCGCTGGTTCGACTACGAGACGGCTGGGCGCACCATCCGCGCGCTGCCGACGTTCCACCCGGCCTATCTCTTGCGCTCACCGTCGTACAAGCGGCTGGCCTGGCAGGATCTGCGCGCGATCGCGAAGGTGCTGGCGGGATAGCGAGCTGTCGTAGGGTGGGCAAAGCGAAGCGTGCCCACCATCACTAGGTCGACGACGGATAGACTTGATGGTGGGCACGGCGCTTTGCGCCTTTGCCCACCCTACGATTTCAGCGTTTGTCGCTACGTCCCCTTCGGCCGTACGATGGCCCAGCCGATGCGCAGCAACTGCTGGCGGCCAGTCACCAGCCATTCGAACGCGCGCGGCACTTCCGGAACGATGCCGGGAAAGCGCGCGAGGATTTCCGGCGGCGGGGTGCCGGCGGTGTCGGAGGCGCGCCAGACCACGACGCCGCCGGTCTCGCTGAATTTGGCCTGATTGATCCACGGCGTGCGCGCGGGCTGAGCATCGATGAAGAGATGCGGCCGGCCGGAATGCAGCGTGATCAGGCTCGCGAGCTGGGTCTCGCCGGCGACCGCGCGCAGGCGATGATTGGTGCGGCGGGCAAAGCTCTCGTCGAAGAAATCCGAGATCGCGCGCGCCGGCATCGAGGTCGCAATCTCGTTGGCGCCGGTCAAGGGCAGAAACAGCACGGCGAGCACGACGCCGGCTGCGGGCGCCAGGACGGCGGCAGCCCACACCGTCCGCAGCACCCGCGCGCGGCGCATCGCGATGAGGTCCCCGGCCGTCACGACCACGGCAAGTCCCGACATGACCAGTACGACACCGGCACCGCCGACGACGGCATCGAGCCCGAGCAGCCCGGAGATCAGGACCGCGCCGAGCGCAGGCGCCAGCGCGAAGAAATAGACGAAGTTGTGCGCGAGCGGCTCGACCGGCGGCCGGTAGATGATCGGCGCTTCCTCGCCCTTGGCGACGAACAGGCCGCTATTGAGAAAGGTCAGCGCCGGGATCGCCGCCGCGCCAAGCACGAGCCCGCCGAGCAGCCAGGCCGCGTGCAGCGCGCGGGCGTTCAGCGCGGCGACTTCAGGCAGGGTCGGCATGACAAGCGTCTCGGCGCGCATCAGCCAGACCGCATAGGGCAGCGCCAGCACGGCGACGACGATCAGCGCGAACAGCGGATCGAGCGCGCGTAGCGTCCGGCGTCCGCCGGCGGTCGAGATCGCGAAGACGACGAGCAGGAGGAGAAGGAAGATCGCCGCGGGCGTCGTCAGCAGCAAGAGGCCCGCCTCGATCGACCAGGCGAACCAGGCATTGCCGCGGCGCTGGCCGATGATCTGCCAGGAATGCAACAGCAGCAGCGCCCAGAGCGGCCGCGCCAGCACCAGCGGGCCAAAGTCGAGCGCCGGCGAGGAGAAGGCCAGCACCGTCATGGTCAGCAGCACGGCGAGCACCGCCTGCTGTGAGCCGACCACGGCGCGGGAGAGATGATAGAGCGCGATGAAGGTCGCGACCTCGCAGAGCTGGGCGAGGACATAGACGCCGAACATGTGGCCGCCGGCGGCGCGATAGGCGATGTCGGCGAGCCAGACCGGGAGCGGCGGGCCCAGATCAGTACCGACCTGGTACTCGCGCCCGAAGGCGAGCAGGGTCGCGAGGGTGCCGGGCGGGCTGCGATAGAACACCAGCGCCACGAACAGCCACATCGCGGCCTGGAGCAGCACGGCGATCCACACGATCAGCCGCGGCCGGGCGCGAATGAGCTCGATGACCAGGGAGGTAAACCGCATACAACGTCCGAAAGATGCAGCCAACCCGTCCAGCCGGCCCTATTCGCTCACATCTGTTTTGATAAAGGGCGCTGCGCGTTGTGGCAACGACCGTCTGCCCTAGAGGCCCGCTGGCGCATCAATTTCAACGCTTGCTTCCACCTGCACGTCCATCTCGGTCACCGCAAACAAGTCCCGCACCGGCTCGACCGTCCAGGGCATGTGCTTGGCGCGGGCGGCGGCGACGGGGGCGAAGAAGCTGCGGTGGTGGACGGTGGGGCCGAGGCGGTCGAGCGCGTCGAGGTGCTCGGGAACGGCGTAGCCCTTGTGCTGCTCGAAACCGTAGCCGGGGCAGTCCTGCGCCAGCGCGCACATCAGCCGGTCGCGCGTTACCTTGGCGATGATCGAGGCGGCGGCGATCGACAGGACGATGCCGTCGCCGCCGATCACGGCCTCGCAGTCGCAGGCGGTGTCGAGCCGATCGCGGCCGTCGACAAACACATGACGCGGCGTGTCGGGCAGCGCCACCACGGCGCGCTTCAACGCCCACAGCGAGGCACGCAGGATGTTGTCGCGGTCGATCCGGGAGCGCGAGGCGACGGCGACCGACACCTGCGCGGTGGCGCAGATCTTGTCGAACAGTCTTTCCCGTTCCTCGGCCGTCAGGCGCTTGGAATCGTCAATGCCGCGCGGAATGCGGTCGGGATCGAGAATCACGGCGGCCGCCACCACGGGACCAGCCAGAGGCCCGCGGCCGGCCTCGTCGCAGCCGGCAACCGGCCAGATGCCACGCTTGATCAGCGCGCGCTCGCGGCGGAAGCTCGGCGAGGCGACGGCGATGATGGCGCGCTGCCTACCGGCCGCCCCCTTGGCCGCCTTCGCAAGCGCTGCCTTCTTGGCGGCATTCTTCTTCGACGCGCCCTTCTCTGGCGCGTCTTTGGTCGGCTTCCTGGTCGACTTGTCCCGAATCATGGCCGGGATCGTGCGCAAGCGGCCCGGCCGGCGCAACCGGGAACCCCGGACAATTCCCGTTATTCAGACCAGCCGCCTACTCTGCCAGATGCACCCGCCGGTCCTCACCGACCTCGATGCCCGGCGCGACCACGACCTCCCAGGGATGGCTGTCGGGGTCGGCGAAATAGCCGGAATAACCGCCGTAGTCGGTCTCATGCGCCGCTTTCAGCAGTGCCGCGCCCTTGCCGACGGCGAAGGCCAGAACCGCATCGACTCGCCGCGCGTGGCGCAGTTCCAGGCGAGCGTGATGCCGCGGAAGGTCGCGGGCCTCGGATTGTCCGGCAACTTGGCATCGGCCGCGAGCTTATCCCAGTGAAACAGGGCCAGCACCGGACCACCGGTATCATAGAAGGCGACGGCCTCGCCGGTCCCCTTCAGCCGACGCGAGAAGCCGAGCGCGTCATAGAAGGCGATGCTGGCGCGAATGTCGCTCACACCCAGTGTGATGACGGTGAGCCGCGGCACCGGCGCGGCAAGTTCCTGGCTCATGCTACGCCTCTTTCGCTTCCCGGTCAGAACAGGCTGAGCTGATCGCCGTTCCGCTTCGGCCTCGCAAAGTGATCCGTCGTCAGCTTGGAGCGCCGCTTGTTCAGCCCAAGCCTGTCGCAGGCGATCTCGAAGCGGCGGCCGATGGTCCAGGCCATCGGTCCGGTGCCCTTCATCCGCTCACCCCATTTCGCGTCGTAATCGCGGCCGCCGCGCATGTCGCGGATCAGGGTGAAGACGTGGCGGTAGCGGTCCGGATAGTTGGCCATCAGCCATTCGCGGAAGAGATCACGCACCTCCAGCGGCAGCCGCAGCAGCACATAGGAGGCTTCCTTGACGCCGGCATGGGCGGCGGCATCGAGAATGCGCTCGATCTCGGAATCGTTCAGCGCGGGGATCACGGGCGCGACCATCACGGTGGTCGGAATGCCGGCCTCCGAGAGCTGCTTCAGCGCCTCCAGCCGCTTCGGCGGCGTCGCCGCGCGCGGCTCCATGGTCCGCGCGAGTTTTGGATCGAGCGAGGTGACCGAGATCGCGACCTTGGCGAGGTTGCGCTTGGCCATCCGCGCGAGAATGTCGATGTCGCGCACGACCAGCGCCGACTTGGTGACGATGCCGACCGGATGGCCGGCGCGCTCCAGCACTTCGAGAATGCCGCGCATGATCTTACGCTCGCGCTCGATCGGCTGATACGGATCGGTATTGGTCCCGATCGCGATCATCCGCGGCTCGTAGCCGGTCGCGGCCAGCTCCTTCTCGAGCAGCGAAGGCGCCTCGGGCTTGGCAAACAGCTTTGACTCGAAGTCGAGCCCCGGCGACAGGCCGAGATAGGCGTGCGTCGGCCGCGCGAAGCAATAGACACAGCCGTGCTCGCAGCCGCGATAGGGATTGATCGAGCGGTCGAAGCCGATATCGGGGGATTCGTTGCGGGTGATCACCTTGCGCGAGGTGTCGACGCCAACGGTGGTCTTGAACGGCGGCAGCTCCTCCAGGCTCTGCCAGCCATCGTCGAAGGCGACGCGGGCCTCGGCCTCGAAGCGGCCGCTGGCATTGGACTGGGCGCCCCGCCCTCGCCTGCGCTGTTTGTCGATGGCGACCGCCAGTTCGGGAAAATCAGAGTCCGCACCCGCCGGCTCGGAGGGCGCCGTGACCGGCGGGTGCTTGAGAGCATGAGAGGATGCTGGACTCATGAAGCCAAGATAGCACGCCAAAGGAACAAATCAAGAACACAAACAAAAAACTGAAAAACAACCCCATGCACAGTAGCCGCCCAAATTTCGGGCGCGGTCCTTTGACCTCACGCAACACACCGGTCGCGGCGATCCTGTTCGATGCCGGACAGGGATCAATCGCACCGGAACAAAGTTGGTGACGATCGCTGGGTGAAAGTCAGCAGGAACATGACAAATCAACGACAATCGGCCTCAGGGAGCAGCGAGCTCGATCTGCTCGATCGCTATTGGCGCGCCGCGAACTACCTCTCCGTCGGGCAAATCTATCTGCTCGACAATCCGCTGCTGCGCGAGCCGTTGCGGCCGGAGCACATCAAGCCGCGCTTGCTCGGACATTGGGGCACGACGCCCGGTTTGAACTTCATCTACGCCCATCTCAACCGCGTCATCCGCGCGCTCGATGTCAGCGTGCTCTATATCTGCGGTCCCGGCCACGGCGGCCCGGGCATGGTGGCCAACACCTATCTCGAAGGCAGCTACAGCGAGATCTATCCTGACGTCGCGCGCGATACGGACGGATTGCGAAAACTTTTCAGGCAGTTCTCCTTCCCCGGCGGCATTCCGAGCCACGCGGCGCCGGAAACGCCGGGCTCGATCCACGAAGGCGGCGAGCTCGGCTACGCGCTGGTGCATGCCTATGGCGCCGCATTCGACAATCCCGACCTGATCGTCGCCTGCGTCGTCGGCGATGGCGAGGCGGAAACCGGCCCGCTCGCGGCGTCCTGGCACTCAAACAAGTTCCTGAATCCCGCCCATGACGGCGCCGTGCTGCCGATCCTGCACCTCAACGGTTACAAGATCGCGAACCCGTCCGTGCTCGGACGGATGCGCGACGCGGAGATCCGCGACCTGTTCCGCGGGTTCGGCCACGAGCCGCTGTTCGTCGAGGGCGACGATCCCGAATTGATGCACCAGGCCATGGCGGATGCGCTCGACGTCGCGCTCGCCAGCATCCGCTCGATCCAGCAGCATGCCCGCGACGGCCGCAAGAGCGTCGAGCGGCCGCGCTGGCCGATGATCGTGCTGCGCAGCCCGAAGGGCTGGACCGGCCCGAAGGAGGTCGACGGCAAGAAGGTCGAGGGCTTTTGGCGCGCACATCAGGTTCCCGTTGCGGGCTGTCGCGAGAACCCGGCGCATCTGAAAATCCTCGAAGACTGGATGCGCAGCTACGAGCCCGAGAAGCTGTTCGACGGCAGCGGCGCGCTTATTCCCGAGCTCCAGGCTCTGGCGCCCGAAGGTAACAGGCGCATGGGCGCCAATCCGCACGCCAATGGCGGCCTGTTGAAGAAGGAGTTGAAGCTGCCGGACTTCCGCAGTTTTGCGTTGGACGTGCCGCAGCCCGGCGGCGTCACCGGCGAAGCGACGCGTGAGCTCGGCAAATTTTTGCGCGACGTCATCCGCCTCAACGCCGAGGCGCGCAACTTCCGCATCATGGGTCCGGACGAGACCGCGTCAAACCGGCTCGACGCCGTGTTCGAGGCGACCGAACGGGTCTGGATGGAGCCGACGGAGCCTTACGACGTGCATCTCGCCCAAGACGGCCGCGTGATGGAGGTTTTGAGCGAGCATCTCTGCCAGGGCTGGCTCGAGGGTTATCTGCTCACCGGCCGCCACGGCTTGTTCTCCTGCTACGAGGCCTTCATCCACATCGTCGATTCCATGTTCAACCAGCACGCCAAATGGCTGAAGGTGACGCGGCATCTGCCCTGGCGGCGACCGATCGCCTCGCTGAACTATCTCCTGACCTCGCATGTCTGGCGGCAGGACCATAACGGCTTCAGCCATCAGGATCCCGGCTTCGTCGATCTCGTCGCCAACAAGAAGGCCGACATCGTCCGCATCTACTTCCCGCCCGATGCCAACACGCTGTTGTGGATCGCCGATCACTGCCTGCGCACCTATGACCGCATCAACGTGATCGTTGCCGGCAAGCAGCCAGCCCCGCAATGGCTATCGATGCAGGACGCCGCCACGCATTGCGATGCCGGCATCGGCATCTGGACCTGGGCCGGCACGGAGGATGCGGATGGCGAGCCCGACGTCGTGATGGCCTGCGCCGGCGACGTGCCGACACTGGAGACGCTCGCCGCCGTCGATCTGCTGCGCAAGGCGCTGCCCGACCTGAAGATCCGCGTCGTCAACGTCGTCGACCTCATGACGCTGCAGCCGAAAGACCAGCACCCGCACGGCCTGTCCGACCGCGATTTCGACAGCCTGTTCACATCAGACAAGCCCGTGGTCTTCGCCTATCACGGCTATCCCTATCTCATCCACCGTCTCACCTATAACCGCACCAACCATGCCGGAATGCATGTGCGCGGCTTTGCCGAGGAAGGCACCACGACGACGCCGTTCGACATGGTCGTGCTCAACGGGCTCGACCGCTATCACCTCGCGATCGAGGCGATCGCGCGCGTGCCGGGTCTGGCGACCAGGGCCGCGCAGGTGCAACAGCAGTTCCGCGACAAACTGATCGAACATTCGCACTATGTGCGCGAACACGGCGAGGACATGCCTGAAATCCGCGACTGGGTCTGGCCGGGCAAGACGGGTTGACGTCATGACGGTGTCGGTCCTCGTCCTCAACTCGGGCTCGTCGAGCATCAAGTTCGGCCTGTTCGACATCGCGGCGGCCGAGCCTGCCCTGCTCTGCAAGGGCCTGCTCGACGAGCAAGAGGCGAAGCCGCGGCTCGTGGTGAAAAGCCCCGCGGGCGGAGACCTTTTCGAGACGCAGAGGGAAGCATCCGATGCGGACAGCGGCCATCTGTTCGCGGACGTGCTCGGCTTCATCGAGGAGCGTTTTGCCGACCACCGCCTGCGCGCCGTCGGTCACCGCATCGTTCATGGCGGGCCGGATTATTCGGGCCCGGTTGAGCTGACTGACGACGTCTACGCAAAGCTGGACGCACTGACGCCACTGGCGCCGCTGCACCAGCCGCGCTGCCTTGAACCTGTCGGCATCATCAGCACGATCCGGCCTGAACTGACGCAGATCGCCTGTTTCGATACGGCCTTCCATCACAGCATGGCTCCACCCGCGAGCCGCTTCGCCATCCCGCGGCGCTATGAAGAGCGCGGTATCCGGCGCTACGGCTTTCACGGCCTCTCGTTCGAATATGTCGCGGGGCGCCTCGCGAAAATCGCGCCGCAGTTCATTGCCAAGCGCACCATCATCGCGCATCTCGGCAATGGCGCCAGCCTGTGCGCCTTGCGCGATGGCCGCAGCGTCGACACCACGATGGGGCTGACGCCGCTCGATGGCCTCGTGATGGGCACCCGGAGCGGCACGATCGATCCCGGCGTGCTGCTCTATCTGCAACAGCACGAGAGGATGCCGGTCGAGGATGTCCAGCACCTGCTCTATCACGAGTCAGGCCTGCTCGGCGTCTCCGGCATCTCTGCCGACATGCGCACGCTGCTGGCGAGCCGTGAGGCGGCGGCGCGGCAGGCGGTCGAGCTCTTCACCTTCCGTGCGGCGCAGCAGGTCGCGGTGATGGCGACCACGCTGGGCGGGCTGGACTGTCTGGTCTTCACCGGCGGCATCGGCGAGCATGCGAAGGAAATCCGCACCGCGATTGGTGAGCGGCTCGGGTGGCTCGGCGTGCATATTGACGCGGGTGCGAATGACGCGGCACGCGAGCGGATCAGCAGCAGTGGCAGCACCGTCAATGTGTTCGTCATTCCGACGAATGAGGAGCTGACGATCGCTCGGCATTGCGCGGCTGTGCTGCGAGTGAAATGAAAGCCCGGTCGACCGCTGCATCTTTCCCTTCTCCCCCGTGGGAGAATTTCAGCGGGCCATGACTTCTCGGGCCATGACTTGTCGGGCCATGACTTGTCGCAGCGCTGCTGCGCCACTGTCGAAATGACCATGGTGCGCAAAGCAAACGATTTCGCCAGCGCTTCGAGCACCATGGGCCAACTACGTCGCTCCGCTCAGTACGGAGAGTACCCGCCCGGGCAAACATAGTTTCCGTAAGCGTCATAGCCGCAGCCGCTGCGGTAGTAGGCCCCCGTCGCAGCTGCGCCGATCGCCGCGGCCCCCACTGCCGCCGCACCGACGCCGTAACGATATCCGCGATACCCTGCATAAGCGCCCCGATAGCCGTAACGCCCGCCGCGCACGGCGACAGCACCGCCCCGATATCCACGCGCCGCGACCGCGCCCCCGCGGTAGCCTCCTGCCCGCACG
This sequence comes from Bradyrhizobium sp. MOS001, assembly GCF_004634465.1. NCBI lineage: Bacteria > Pseudomonadati > Pseudomonadota > Alphaproteobacteria > Hyphomicrobiales > Nitrobacteraceae > Bradyrhizobium > Bradyrhizobium sp. MOS001. The sequence continues at coordinate 3,499 of NZ_SPVJ01000031.1, read as the reverse complement.
GCACCGCCGTGGAAACCTCCTGCGCGCATGGCGCCGCCGCGACCGCCGCGGGCAGATGCGTCATCGGGAGTGAAGGCGACAAGCAGCATAGCTGCGGCTGCCGAAGCGATGAGAGCTTGACGCAACATCAGCGTACTCCTTCTTCGAGGGAGGAAGCCGCGGACAGCTGCACATCGCGTTGACCGCGGGTCCGATCGAAGTCTCGTGCGCTGGAGCTTCGTGCCTTTGATTTGGATCAACGTTCATCTACATGAACGACGGTTCCCCGCCCGCACAGTGGCGTGCAGGCCGATCTCAGGCCGGTCTAATGCGTGCCCGACAGGATCTGGATGCACCCGATCACGACCTCGATCACGATCAGCACCACGACTGCGATTTCCAGACGCAGCGAGCGCTGGGTGTCGATGATGTCGGTCAGCGCGTTGGCGGTTTCCGAGACCGCGGTGAGCTTGCGCTCAAGCGTGTCAAGGCGCTCCTTCAATTCGTACTCGTCTTCGAGACGGGCATAGAGGCGGTCGAGCTCGGGCTTCTCCCAGAGCACGTCCGGTTTCTCGGCCACCGCGACACGGCCGGCGACGCGCTGCTGGACCAGAAGCGCATTGCCGATCAGTTGCAGGATGCCCTTGCGCCGGGGCGGCGTGCGGCCCTGCTCGGCGAGCCCCCGCGCGAAGGGCTCGATCACGTCGAAAACCGCGGCGACGCGGCGCTCGTCGCGGGCGAGCGAGGTGCTCTTGGCGAGCGCGTCCGCAACGATCAGCAGCCGATCGTCGGAGAATTTGGCGAGGCAGATCGGCCCGCCGGGCTGGATCGCCTCGGCGTTCTCATCCTTGCAGAGCTGCGCCTGTGCGATCTCCTCTTCAAAAGGGCTGAGCTCGCCGGTCACCCGCGGTTTCAGGCTGTCGATCAGCACCTTCTCCTCCGAAGGGAGGAGGCCGATCAGCACCACGACGCCGTAGCGGAAGATCACGACGAGCCCGGCATGGACGCGGAAGGCAGCAGGCGTCGAGGAGACAGGTGCGCCAAGCTCGAGCCCGGACGGATTGATGCGTTCGCCCAGCATCACGGCGCGGATCCGCAGGGTCGGCGCGGCCTCCGGCTTCGGCGATGTTGGCGTGGTGCCAACGGGAAGTTGATCGGCGTTCACTGGACTATCTCACTTTGCGCGGCGAGCGTTGCACGTTTTTCCCGTCACAAGGTTTGTGTCAGACTGCCGGTGCAGCCTTGCGGAACGTGCCGTCCTCGCCCCGATCATATCGGCAGAGAAAGCCCCCGTTTGAAGCTCACGGAAACGACATTCGCGGAAACATTCGGCAACAGGGCCACCCCGCGCACGACATATTCGGCTGCGATAGACCGGCGGCGATCTACCATCGCATGCCGGAACACCGGCGAAAAGTTGCACTCGGCGACGCCGCGTGTTTATGACACATTCATAACAAGCTACGCTTCTCCCGAAGTGCAGACATCGAAGCCTCAATCATGCTGAGCGTCATCATACCGACCGAAGGCGTCGAGCAGACGGCGGTCGCAACCCTCGCCGCGCTGGTGCCCGGCGCCGCCGCGGGCGTCATCCGCGAAGTGCTGCTGGTCGACGGCACCCGCAACGGCGTCATCGAGCGCGTGGCGGACGTTGCAGGCTGCCGTTTCATCGGCTTCGAGGGATCCTCGCAGGGCGCCGCGCTTGCCGCCGGCGCGCTCCAGGCCCGTTCGCCCTGGCTGATGTTCCTCCCGGCCGGCGCCGTGCTGGAGACCGGCTGGATCGAGGAAACCACCCAGTTCATCCAGGCTGTCTCGACCAGCGGCAGGGATCGCGCGGCGGTGTTCCGCTACACACGGTCGCCTTATGCCGATACCGGGTTTCGCGACGTCCTCTGGGCCGTGGTGCGCAAACTGGTCGGCCCCCTCGGCGATCAGGGACTCTTGATCGCGCGCGATCATTACGACCGGATCGGCGGCTACCCGCCCCAGGCCCGCCGTTCCGAGGCGCGGCTGCTCCGGCGGCTCGGCCGCTCGTCCCGGACCATGCTGCGCAGCCGGATCGTCATGGTCGGCTGACGTCACCGATCTAATACTTGCCAAAGTCAAATAATTGTTTGACAATGGCAATTATCGAGGTGACCCATGCCATCTGCCCTTTCGTCATCCAGCCCGTCGCCATCCTGCCCCGCTTCGACCGAACAGGTCGCTGACGACCAGGTCCAGGCGGTTCGCGCCTTCAACCGCTTCTACACCCAGAAGCTCGGCGTGCTCGACCAGCAGCTCCTGAAGAGCCCGTTCTCGCTGAGCGAGGCGCGCGTGCTCTACGAGCTGGCCCATGGTGGCGAGCAGTCGGCCAAGGAGATCGGCATCGCGCTCGGGCTCGACGCCGGCTATCTCAGTCGCATCGTGCAGAACTTCGACGAGAGCGGCCTGATCGCGCGCAAGCCGCTTCCGAGCGACCGCCGGCAGGTTCAGTTGAGCCTGACCGCGAAGGGCCGCCAGGCGTTCGCCAGGCTCGAACGCTCGTCCCAGGACGACGTCGCCGCGATGCTGCGGCCGCTGCCGGATGAGGAGCGCAGCAAGCTCACCGGTGCGATGGAGACGATCGAGCGGCTGCTCGCTATGCCGCGGACGCCATCCCCGCGCGCGACCCTGCGCGAGCCCCGCCCGGGCGACATGGGCTGGGTGGTGCAGAGCCACGGCGCGCTCTACGCCAGCGAATACGGTTTCGACTCCGGCTTCGAGGCGCTGGTGGCCGAGATCGTCGCCAAATACATGACCTCCTACGATGCCTCGCGCGAGCGCTGCTGGATCGCCGACATCGAGGGCCGGCCGGTCGGCTCGGTATTTCTGGTCAAGGCCAGCGACGACGTCGCCAAGCTGCGCCTGTTGCTGCTCGATCCGGCCGCACGCGGACAGGGGCTAGGCCAACGGCTGGTCGCCGAATGCGTCTCCTTTGCCCGCGCCTGCGGCTATCGGCGGATGACGCTGTGGACGCAGAGCAATTTGGTCGCCGCGCGAAAAATCTATCAGGATGCCGGCTTCAAGCTGACCGCCACCGAGCCGCATCGCAGCTTTGGCCAGAACCTCACCGGCGAAACCTGGGAGCGCGATCTCTGATGCGGCGGCACGCGCTCATCACGGGAGAGCTCGTCGATCTCTACAAGCGCCGCGCACGACGGCTGCACGCGGAAGCGTGCCGGACTATGTGGCGCGTGGTGTGGGGCTCGCTGCGGCGGAAGAGCTAGTCGCTATCGCTGTCGCAGCGGGCGCGATGCGCATGATTGTGCCCTCGCCCCTTGCGGGAGAGGGCAGCGACGCCAGTAGATACGAACTCGCTTGGGTGAGGGGTATGTCTCCGAGCGGTCCGTGCGGATGGAGACCCCTTGTAAGTCGAAGCGCCGCAGGTCTGCTATTGTAGACGTTGCGGTGACGGACGGGAGCCCGCAAACCCCCAGGTCGTTGCAGGCCGTGGGTGAGAGAGGTGCCCCGTCCGTTAGTCCATTGAACCCGAACAGTC
>NZ_SPVJ01000030.1:0-104390 GCF_004634465.1 Bradyrhizobium sp. MOS001 | reverse complement strand
AACGAAGGGGTATGATCACGGTGCCTGTCCCTGTGATGCGAGGTCTGTTGCCGCAGCCTCGTGCAACTGTTCAGGTTGATAGATGGAACGGGCGGGAGACCGGGCCGGATCACGGCGTCAAGCGCCAAGGACCCAACGGCTTCCCGCCCACTCCATCATGACAGGCTTCCAAGACACAGGGACCCAGAACCACAGGGAGTGGTTTGGCGAAGACTCGTGTTGACCAGCTTCGCGCCACAACTCCTCCCTGTGGTTATGGGTCCCTGCTTTCGCAGGGACGACAGGAAGGTTGTGGCAATGCCAAAGTAATACGGCGAGACGCCGCTGCAATCACCTTCCCTTGAAATTCGCCGCGCGGCGCTCTTCGGTGGCCTTGACGCCTTCCTTGAAGTCTTCCGTCGCACGCAGCCGTGTCTGCTCGCCAAGTTCGTGGTTGGTCGCGGCCATCACGCGGTCGGCGAGGTTGGCGCGCATCGTGGCACGGGTGGAGAGGAGGCCGAGCGGGGAGCATTCGGCGATCTCGGCGGCGAGCTTCATCGCGCCGGCCTTCACCTGGTCCTGCGGCACCAGCTCGTTGGCGAGGCCCCACTTCACCGCCTCTTCGCCGGTGACACGGCGGCTGGTGTAGAACATCAGCTCGGCGTTGTTCTTGCCGATCAGCTCGGGCAGCGTCACGGTCAGGCCGAAGCCGGGATGGAAACCGAGCTTCGTGAAGTTCGCGGAGAAGCGCGCTTCCGGGCAGGTGACGCGGAAGTCGGCCGACACCGCGAGACCGAGCCCGCCGCCGATGGCTGCGCCCTGGACGGCCGCGACGATCGGCTTCTTGGCGCGGAAGATGCGCACGGCCTGGATGTAGAGATGGTTGATCGGGCCGAGATTGTCGGCCGGGTCGCCCTTCTTCTCGGCCTCGCGCGCTTCCTGCGCCTGCCGCGCTGGATCGCCAAAATTGGCACCGGCGCAGAATGCCTTGCCTTGTGCCGACAGCACGGATGCGCGGATCTCGATGTCGCGATCGAACTCGTCGAGTGCATCCGCGATCTGGTTGATCAGCGAGATGTCGAAGAAGTTCAGCGGCGGGCGGCGGATCTCGATGGTGCCGACGTGGCCAACTTTTTCGACGCCGATATCTTGATAGGTGCTCATGACGATCCTCGATTGAATTAGCGCAAACCAAGTCCGCGCGACTAGCGCAGGCCAAGTCCGCGCGCGATGATGCCGCGCAGCACCTCGGTGGTGCCGCCCTGGATGGTGAGTTTCGGTGCGGTCTTGATGGCGAAGTCGAGTTGCCGCTCCAGCGTCTCGCGGTTGGTCGCAGTCTCCTCGACGAAGGCGGCGAGATCGCGCACGCGGTGCGGAAGCTGCTGCTCCCAGACCGTGCCGATGTCCTTGACGATGGACGCCTCCACCACCGGCTCCTTGCCGGCCTGCAGCATGCCCGCAACCGAGACCGACATGCGCCGCATGGTGTGGAGCTGCGCCACGAGCCGGCCGATGCCTTCGGCGCTGCGCGTGTCCGGATTGGGGCCGACCGCGCGCACCAGCTCGGTCAGCACGTAATACGTCTCTAGAAAACGCTCGGGGCCCGAACGCTCATAGGCGAGCTCGCTCGTCGCCTGCTTCCAGGCGCCGTCGACTTCGCCGAGCACGTGATCATCGGGCACGAAGAAATCGGTGAAGACGACCTCGTTGAACTCGTACTGGCCGGTGATCTGCCCGATCGGGTTCACCTGGATGCCCGGCTGCTTCATCTTGACCAAAAACTGGGTCAGGCCGTGACGGCGGTTTTCCTTGGTCGGCTGCGAGGTCCGGAAGATCGCGATCATGTAGTCGGCGATGTGCGCCGACGAGGTCCAGATCTTGGTGCCGTTGATGAGGTAGCCGCCGTCGGTCTTGGTCGCGCGCGTCTTGGCCGCGAACAGGTCGGAGCCGGAGTTCGGCTCGCTCATGCCGATCGCAAAGCAGATCTCGCCGCGGCAGATGCGCGGCAGGATGTCCATCTTGATATGCTCGGGCGCGTATTTGATCAGCACCGGCCCGCTCTGGCGGTCGGCGACGAAGAAACGCCGCGTCGGCGCGTTGGCGACGCGCATTTCCTCGGTCACCACGTAGCGTTCGAGGAAGGAGCGCTCCTGGCCGCCATATTTCTTCGGCCAGGTCATGCCCAGCCAGCCCTTGGCCCCGACCCGGCGGGAAAATTCCGGCGCGTCGGTGTCTTCGCGGTTGGGCTTGTGCGGATCGAAGGTGCCGGCGGCGATTTCCTCGGCGAGGAAGGCGCGCACTTCCTTGCGCAGTTGCTCGCACTTCTCGGGCAGGCGGATCGGATCGAAACGAAGGGCAGCGGTCATTGTTGTCTCGTCCCCTGATCAGCGCGAAGCCACGAGCGGCCACAATTCGTCGGCGCCACGATTTGCCACCAGCTTGCCGAGCTCGACGGCCCAGTGACTCTCAGAACCGAAATCGTCGCGCCAGGCCAGCGCCCGCAGCGAAAAGCGGTGCAGGATGTGCTCGCTGGTGAAGCCAATGGCGCCGTGCACCTGATGCGCGATGGCGCCGCCTTTTTCCGCGGCTTCCGCGCAGCGGATCTTTGCCGAGGCAGCCTCGAGATAGACCTCGTCGTCAAACGATTTTGCGTTCGCGATGGCATCGGCTGCCGACGTCGCGGCCGCAAGCGCCGCGGCGGATTCGCCGGCGAGACGGGCGAGGTTGTGCTGCACGGCCTGAAACTTCGAGATATTCTTCTCGAACGCGACGCGCTCGTTGGAATAGCGCACGGAGATGTCGAGCATCGCTTCCAGCGCGCCCGCGATCTGAAGGCTGCGCGCGACGCCGCCCATCAGCATAAGCGTGGTCTGGTCAAAGCCCTTCGCGGGCTTGACGGTGACGGGCTGGACCTTGTCGAGCGTCACGGTATCGCTGTGGTCGTAGCCGACGTTGAGTCCGGATTCGATCCGGCCCTTGCTCGCATCGACCAAGGCAATCGAGATCCCATCCTTGCCGTGCGCCAGCACCGCAAAGTGCTTCGCAGCCTTGGCAAAGGGCACGCCGCGGGCGCGGCCGGAGAGCGCGCCGTCGGCATCGAGCGTGATGCGGTCCTTCGGCGAGGCCGGCAACACCGTCATCTCACCTTCCGGGGAGGCGATTTTCGCCTGCGCAAGCAGCCAGCCTGCGAGCATGGTCTCGGCCAGGGGAACCGCGACTGCGAAGCGGCCGGCGGCGTTCAGCAGCGCAAAACCGTCGGCAAGGCTGGCGCCGGAGCCGCCGAGATCGTCAGGCACCCAGGACAAGGGCAAGCCAGCTTCGCTCAGCGCCTGCCACAGCGGCGCCTGCCACGAACCCTTCTTGTCGTTGTTGATGGTCTGCGGATCGGCGAGATCGGCGAAGATTTTCTCCGCGGTCTCGACGACGATATTGTCACTCTCCGCCACAGCGTTCCCCGTGTTTTGCCATTGGCGCGTTCCGTCCGGTCGGCGCGGCGCGCGGTCTCTTCTTGCGCCCGATGATCCGAAAAAGCCATGGCCCTGACAAGCGTTGACCGCAGGCCCATCTGCGGCTCCGGCATGGGCGCAAGAGCTGCTATGGACTAATTCCGCTTAGCGGAGTTTGCTCGATTTGCAGGGCGCGGCAAACTCGCTAAACGGGGCCAGCTGCTTAAGGCTTGCATTCAATCAAGGGGAAGGAAATCCGGATGGCAAAAGACGGCTTGTGCGCAATCGTGACGGGGTCCGCATCCGGACTTGGTGCAGCGACCGCGGAAATTCTCGCGCGGAGCGGGGCGCGGCTCGTCATCAACTATTCTTCGAGCCAGAAGGAAGCCGAGGCCACGGCCGAACTCTGCCGCAGGGCGGGGGCGGCGGAAGTCCTGGTCGCGCAGGGCGACGTTTCGCGCGACGAGGATTGCCGCAAGATCGTTGCGGTAGCCAGCGGCTGGGGCGGGCTCGACGTGCTCGTTAACAATGCCGGCATCACCAAGCATGTTGCGCATGCCGATCTCGATGGATTGTCGGCTGAAGATTTCCAGCGCTTGTACGGCGTCAACACGATCGGCCCGTTCCAGATGGTGCGCGCGGCGCGCAGCCTGCTCGAGGCCGGCGCGAAGGCTTCGGAGCGGCCGTCCGCCGTGGTCAACGTGTCCTCGGTTGCCGGCATCAGCGGCGTCGGCTCGTCGATCGCCTATGCCGCGAGCAAGGGCGCGCTCAACACGATGACGTTGTCGCTGTCACGTGCACTGGCGCCGCTGATCCGCGTCAACACGGTGTGCCCCGGCTATATCGACACGCCCTGGTTCACCAAGGGCCGCGGCGAGGCCGGCGCCAAGCAGGTGCGCGACAGCGTGGTGGCGAAGGTGCCGCTGAAGGTCGCTTCATCCGCCAATGACATCGCGCAGCTCGTCTGCTTCCTGGCAACGCCGGCGTCGAGCAACATGACCGGCGAGGTCGTGCGGATGGATGCGGGGATGCATCTGATAACTTAATTCGTCATTGCGAGCGAAGCGAAGCAATCCAGAGAGCGTCCGCGCGGACAGTCTGGATTGCTTCGTCGCAAGGGCTCCTCGCAATGACGGAGTGCGAGGGCGGCGTCGTGCCGGACGTCCCGCACCACTATCCTTTGATCACGCCGCTCGCGACCAGCCGGTGCCAGATGAACAGCACCACCACCGCGCCGATCGTGGCCATGATGAAGCCGGCGCCCTGGTCGGGGCTATAGTGCCCGATCGCCTGGCCGATGAAGGTCGCGAGAAACGCACCGGCAATGCCGAGGATGGTGGTGAGGATGAAGCCGCTCGGGTTGTTCGGTCCCGGCGCCAGCCAGCGCGCGATGAGGCCGGCGATGAAGCCGACGACGATGATCCACAACAGGCCGCCCATGCTCATGTCAGTGCTCCCCTTCCCGAGAACGCGTAGATCAAGGTTCGATTAAAGTCTGCCCGAGAGTTCGTTCTCGGTCGGCAGCCGTCCGTCCGGCGTCAGGTGGTCGATCACCTGTGGCAGATACTGGCTGAGGCCGGAGAGCAGCTCGTCGCGCGACAGGCCGCTCTGGGCGGACAGGCTTTGGATCTGGTCGGCGCCGAGGGCGCTGGCGAGATCGCCGGGCGCGATCGCCTTGTTCTCGCCCTTGCCGACCCAGGTGCTCGCGGTCTCGCCGTGGCCGCCCTGCTGGAGCTGGTTGAGGAGATCGCCGAGACCGCCGCTCAGCACGCTGCCGGCGGCGCCGCCCGCGAGCAGGCCGCCGAGGCCGCCCTTGAGCAGGTCGCTGAGGCCGCCGCTACCACCGGGGCCGCCGGGAACAGTGCTGCTGCCCGTATTGACAGGCGTCGGAGGCGGCAGCGGCGAGCGCTGCTGCGGCGCCGGCGCCGCGTCGGGCTGGCCAGCCGTCAGATGCTTGAAGGCCTTCCAGGCGATCAGGCCGAGCAGCGCCATGGTCATTGGCGACATGCCGCCGGAGGATTGCTCAGAGCTGGGCGTGCTCGGGCCGCGGGGGCCGTTCTGCATGCCGTTGAGGACGTCGAGTAGACCCATGGTGCTCTCCTTTGGCGTTCTCGTCGGCGAGTTCTCGCCGGTGACAGCCCCCGGGGCAAAAACATATGAGGCTCTCATGACGGTTACAAGGCGAATGCACCGCAACCAATGGGCAGCCGGCGTTGCCTCTGCTATCGAGGGCGGGTCATTCAAGGGAGCAAGGTCAGGTGGTTGCGGATCGACCGATCGTTGTGGCCGGCGCAGGCGCCATCGGCTGTTTCGTCGGAGGCCAGCTGGCGGCCGGAGGACGCCGCGTCGCGCTGCTGGTGCGGCCGCGGGTCAAAACCGAGATCGAGCGGTTCGGCCTGCGGCTGACCGATTTCGACGGCTCCGAGCAGAAGCTCGGCGCGGGCCAGCTGGCGCTGTCGGAGGATCCCGCGATCTTCCACAACGCCGGCATCGTGCTGGTCACGGTGAAGAGCGCCGACACCGCCGATGTCGCGGACCAGATTGCCCGGCACGCGCCGCAGGACGCCGTCATCGTCTCCCTGCAAAACGGCGTCGGCAATGTCGCGGTTCTGCGCGGGCGGCTCGGCGGCCGGCGCGTGCTCGCCGGCATGGTGCCGTTCAACGTGATCGCGATGGGTGAGGGGCGTTTTCACCGCTCGACGTCCGGCGACATCCATGTCGGCGCGGATGAGGCGAATACGGCCGCAGCGCTGTCGGTGCCCGGCCTCGCCATGCGCGCAAGCCGCGACATCACCGGCGTGCAATGGGGCAAGCTGATCATCAATTTGAACAATGCGCTCAGCGCGCTGTCCGACATGCCGCTCGCCGCGCAACTGGCGAACCGCGACTGGCGACAACTGTTCGCCGACCAGATGGCCGAAGGCGTGACTGCGATGAACGCCGCCGGCATCGCGCCAGTGTCGGCGACGCCGATCCCGCTGAGGTGGACGCCGACCCTGCTGAGGCTGCCCGATGTGATCTTCAATGCGATCCTGGGGCGCACGATGAAGATCGATCCCGAGGCGCGCTCCTCGATGTGGCAGGACCTGAAGCAGGGCCGCAAGACCGAGATCGACTATCTCCAGGGCGCAGTCATCGCGCTCGCCGAGCAGAACAACGTCGACGTGCCGCTGATGCGCCGTATTGTTGCGCTGATCAAGCAGGCCGAGACGGCAGGCAATGGTCCGCCGCGGCTGACGCCGCAGCAGATCCGCGGCGTGGCCTGAGGGCGAGCCGGGCGGCGGGAGGAGCAACGATGCGGCGTTATCTGGTGATTGGGCTCGCGCTGGCCGCGCTCTGCGCCGCGTCGACGCTGGCCTACGCAAGGCCGCCAACGGTCGTGAACTCGCCCGGCTATGACAGGCGGTTGCAGGAGAGCAGGTCGCAGTTGGGCAATTCGCCGACGACAGAGCCCACGCGTGCGCCGGTGGTCAAACCGAAGCGCAACAAGAAGAAGCAGCCGAACTGACGCCACACGCCCGCTGTCGTCCCGGATCAGCGCTCCGCTTGTCCGGGACGACAGCGGAGTTTGCTGCGCGAGAAGCTTACCCCTTCTTCGCCGGCTTGCTTGGCGCCGGGGTGAACAGCTTCTTCAGATCGCTCAAGCTTTCCGACAGCCGCGGCCATTCGCAGGAGAACGAGCCCTTGGTGCAGGGCGCGCCCTTCGGTCGCGGGCTCACGGACTGCTGCACCTTCGGCCGCTCGACCGGGACAGGCACGCGCGCGACCGGGACGGACACGCGCTCGACCTCGGTTCGCAGTGCGACCTGCTGCTGCCGGGCTTGTTCCTGCTGCTCGCGCTGCTGACGCGCGGCGGCTTGAGCGGCTTCATTGCTGCGGCGCTGATTGGCGAGGTAGGAGGTGTAGGATTCGTCGATCTTCTTCTGCTCCTCCGGCGTCGGATTGGGACCTGCGATGTCGAAGGTACGGTCCTGGAGGAAATCGTAATAGGAATAGCCGCCGCCTGGCTTGCGGCGGCCGGCGAACTTGGCGTTGCAATCGGCAAGCGCAGCCGTCTTCTCGGTCTTGTTCGCGGCCTTCTCGGCGGCGTCGGCGCATTCCTCGAAATCGACCGGCGCGCGCTTCCACCATTGGGCGTGGGCATGCAACGGCGTCAGCAGAAGAAATCCTGCTGCGGCAACGACTAGCGCCGCACGACGCGATGCAACTACGTCCGACATTCTACGAGAGCATTCCTTGCAAAACTCAACCCGAACTGAGTCGGGTCCGATTTTTGCCCCTTTATCGCCGGCTTGTCACCCGTGGAACTCGGGAATTTCATGACTGCAATGCTGACATTTTTTGCTTGACGTGGCGCGGGAGTCACAGCCGCGCGGCACATGATCGGCTTAGACTTTATTGGTTTGAATTCGAAGGGGAATATCCGTCATGAGAGCGTTGGCCCGTCTCGCCGTAATCACATTGGCGTTCATTTCCAGCCATGCGTTCGCAGCGGACGAGGAGGCGCCCAACCGCAAGCCGGTGAGGGCGATTGCCGACGCGCGGCTCTCGGTCGGCGGCCAGGGAATGCTGCCGCTCTATCTCTCCAGCGACTGGTCGCTGCCGCTGCCGGCGATCTCGCGCGCCATCATCGTGCTGCACGGACGCCTGCGCAATGCCGACGAATATTACATGTCGGCCCATACTGCGCAGGTTGCGGCGGGCGACGACGGCAAGAGCGCGCTGATGATCGTCCCGCAGTTTCTGGCGGAGATCGATATCGACGCGCACAGGCTGCCCGCGGATACGCTGCGCTGGTCGCTGGAGGGATGGGAGGGCGGCGACGCTGCGCTGGCGCCGAATCCGGTCTCGTCCTTCGATGCGCTCGATGCGATCCTCGTCAAACTCTCGGACCGGCGCATCTTCCCGAACCTGAAGCAGGTCGTCGTCGCCGGCCATTCCGGTGGTGGCCAGGTCGCGCAACGCTATGCCATCGCCGGCAAAGGCGAGGCGGCGCTGTCGCGCCAGCATATCGATGTCCGCTACGTCGTCGCCAATCCCTCTTCCTACGCTTATTTCAGCAACACGCGGCCCGTGCCCGCGATCGCCGCATCCTGCCCGGGCTACAACAACTGGAAATACGGCATGGACGGGCGTCCGCCCTATCTTGCGAACGCAACGCCGGTCGCGCTGGAGCAGCGCTATGTCGAGCGCGAGGTGATCTATCTGCTCGGCACGCTCGACACCAATCCGAAGCATCCCGCGCTGGACAAGAGCTGCATGGCCGAGGCGCAAGGTCCCACGCGCTACGCCCGCGGCCACGCTTATGCGGATGCGATGGCCAAGCGCGACCGCGGCACGCCCAATCACCGGGTCTGGGACGTCGTAGGCGTCGGCCATGACGGCGACAAGATGCTGACCTCGAAATGCGGCCTCGCGGCGCTGTTCGATATTCCGGGGTGCGGGGCAGAGCGCTGACATCGACATCTTGAAGGCTTGGCTCCGGCTGTTACACTTCGTCTCGCGACGCCTCATCCTGAGACGACGCCAAGAAGACGAAGTGGAAACACCTGATGCTGCTGCCCCTGTCCGACGTGCCTCGCTGGTACGCTCAACGCAAACCGCAAGGCACGATCGCCGTCCGTCACGGGCAGGATACGCTGACATGGGACGAGCTCGAACGCGGTGCCAATCGGCGCGCACGGGCGTTCATGGCCAAGGGCGTCAAGCCCGGCGACTTTGTCGCAATCGGCTTGCCTAACGGCAACGCGTTCTTCGAGACCTCGTTTGCGGTATGGAAGTGCGGAGCGACGCCGACGTCACTGTCGTGGCGGCTGCCGCGCGGCGAGGCCGCCGCGGTGCTCGACATCCTGAAGCCCGCGCTGGTGGTCGGCGGCGAGGCCGACTGGAACGCGCCGAACCGCCTGCCGGCGGATTTCGTGCCGGAAGGTTTTTCGGACGAGCCGCTCGATCCGCCGGTGGCTCGCTACTGGAAGGCCATGACCAGCGGCGGCTCGACCGGCCGGCCAAAGGTGATCCTCGATCATCAGCCGGCCGTGACCGACACGGTCGCCGCGCCGCCGCTCAACATTCCCTTCGGGGTTTCGCTGCTCAATCCCGGTCCGCTCTACCACAATGCGCCGTTCATCGTGTCGCACTACGCGCTGTTCACCGGCGGCCAGCTCACCGGCCTCGTCAAGTTCGACGCCGAGGAGACGCTGCGGCAGATCGCGCGCGAGCGCGTGCAATGGGTCAATTTCGTGCCGACCATGATGCACCGGATCTGGGCGTTGCCGGAGAGCGTGCGCAACGCTTACGACGTATCGAGCCTCCAGACCGTGTTTCACATGGCAGCTCCGATGCCGCCCTGGCTGAAGGAAAACTGGATCGCCTGGCTCGGCCCTGAGCGGGTCTGGGAGCTCTATGGCGGCACCGAGCGCCATGGCTCCTGCATCATATCAGGCACGGAATGGCTGACGCACAAGGGTTCGGTCGGCAGGATCGGCGAGATGGCGCGCTTGCGCATCGTCGGCGAGGACGGCAACGACGTCGCGCCCGGCGAGACCGGCGAGATCTATTTCCTCAACAATGACGGCAAGGACGCCACCTATCACTATCTCGGCGCCGAGCCGAAGCGCCGCGCGGACGGCTGGGAGTCGCTCGGCGACATCGGCCGGCTGGATGCCGAAGGGTATCTTTATCTCGGCGACCGTCTCGCCGACATGGTGCTGCGCGGCGGCGCCAACATCTATCCGGCCGAGGTCGAGGCTGCGGTCTCTGAGAGCCCTGGCGTGCGCTCCTGCGTCGTCGTGGGATTGCCCGATCCCGAATTGGGCCAGCGCGTGCATGCCATCGTCGAGCCCGAATCTGGCGCGGATGGTCAGGCCATCGCCGACGGCATGGCGGACTTCTTGAAGGACAGGCTCAGCCGCTACAAGCACCCTGAGAGTTTCGAGATCGTCAGCGCGCCACCGCGCGATGATTCCGGAAAAGTTCGCCGCACCCTGTTGCGCGACGAGCGCGCGGCGTGGATGAAGGAAGGGCGCGCCTTCCGGATTCGGCCGGCGAAGGCACCGGCGCACGCCGAATAAGAAAAATACACAAGGATTGAGACATGACGATCACCATCGCAGCGAACAGCGTGCCGAAGCCGCCGGCCGAGATCATTGACGGCTTCCGCGGTGCGCCGACCTCGGTCATTTCAGACAATCTTGCCCGGCTGCCGGGCGCGGTGGGGTTGAAACCCTATCATCGCGGCGGCAAGCTGGTGGGGACGGCCTTCACCGTGCGTACCCGTCCCGGCGACAATCTGGCTATCCACCGCGCGCTCGAGCTGGTCGGCCCGGGCGACGTCATCGTGGTCGATGGCGGCGGCGACGAGACCCGCGCGCTGGTCGGCGAGATCATGAAGAACATCGCGCAGTGGCGCAAAGCCGAGGGCTATGTCATCGACGGCGCGATCCGCGACGTCGCGGCCTTCGCCGCTGACGACTTCCCCTGCTACGCCCGCGCGGTGATCCATCGCGGCCCCTACAAGAACGGGCCCGGCGAAATCAACGTGCCTGTGACGATCGGCGGCAGCGTGATCTCGCCCGGCGACATCGTGGTTGGCGATGAGGACGGCGTGGTCTCGTTCCCCGCCGCCGGCGCCGCGGCGCTACTGGAAGCCGTCCGCGCCCAGGTCGCGCGCGAGAAGGAAACCATGAAGGCGATCCGCGAGGGCCGCTACCAGGGCTCCTATGGCAAATCCTGATCAGATCAGAATGAAGGGGAGGGCGGCGTGAGCCAGAAGGACGAATTTCACAACATCGACGACACCAGCGATGGCCTCTTCCGCGAGCTCGCGGCGGGGGTGACCACGCGCATCTTCTCCGGCGAGCAGGCGATGCTGTCGGTGGTGACGCTGGCCCCGCATGCGCAAGGCACGCTGCATCATCATCCGGAGGAGCAATGGGGCGTGCTGCTCGACGGCTCCGCCATCCGCGTCCAGGGTGATGAGGAAATTCCGGTGAAGAAGGGCGATTTCTGGCGCACGCCCGGCAATGTGCCGCACACGATGCGCGCCGGCCCCGATGGGGCCCGCGTGCTGGACATTTTCAGTCCACCACGGCCAGAATACAAAAAAGCGGGGTCGGGCTTCGGCACGACCTAAGCGCCAAAGAGCAAAAGGCCAGGCGCAAAACCAAAGGGGAGGGGACTATGACGATCACACGACGCACGCTGCTGGCAGCGCCCGCTATTCTCGCAATCGCGCCAGCGGTGGCGCAGGCCGGCAAGATTACGCTGGTCGTGCCGTTTCCGCCGGGCGGCTCAACCGATGCGATGGCGCGGCTGTTGCAGGCCAATCTGCAGACAAAACTCAGCCGCATCGTCGTGGTCGAGAACAAGTCGGGCGCCGCCGGCGCGCTCGGCGCGGCGCAGGTCGCCAAGAGCCCGCCGGACGGGTCGACGTTCCTGGTGACCTTCGATTCCCACGCGGTGATCCCGTCCATCCTCGACAAGCCGCCGGTCGATGTCGAGCGTGAGCTGATGCCGGTGCTGCTGGTGGGCACCGCGCCCTACGTGATCGCCGCCGGCGCCGGCCGTCCCTACAAGAGCTTTGCCGACGTGGTCGCCGCCTGCAAGGCGACGCCCGGCGCGGTGAAATATGCATCCGTCGGCATCGGCACGCTCGGCCATCTCGCCATGACGGTGCTCGGCACCAAGGCCGGTGTCGAGATCATGCACGTGCCCTATCGCGGCGGCGGCCCGGCGATGAACGACGTGCTCGGCGGCCATGTCGACCTGATCGCGGGATCGGCGGCGCTGGTCTCGGCCCAGCTCGGCACCAACATGCTGCGGCCGATCCTGCAACTCGGCCGCGAGCGCCTGCCGGCGCTGCCGGATACGCCGACTGCGATCGAGGCGGGCTTTCCGGACTTCGAGACGCTCGCCTGGTGGGGCATCTTCGCGCCCGCGGGCACGCCTCCGGATGTCGTCGCGGCCATGGCGACTGCGTCGAGGGAGATCCTGAGCGAGCCCGCGACCGCCGCCCAGCTCAGGGAGACCCAGCAGATGACGCTGCTGCTCCAGGACGGCGCCGCCTTCAAGACCTTCTTCGACAAGCAGGTCGCTTATTGGGGCAAGGTGGTGCGCGAGAACAATATCAGGGCATGAGAGGCCTATTCCCGGGATTGCCATCCCGGGTCCAGTGCGCTCGCGCGGGCTTGAGCGTCAGAGCATCTTGCCGACGATCTTTGTCATATCTGCCGCCGAAAACGCGCGCAGCGTTTCGGTGCGGACATTGCCGAGTGCGCTGAGACTAAGGCTGAGCGACATCGCGGCAGCCTCATCTGGAGCCTCGAGAACGGTTACAACGTCATATCGTCCCTGCGTCCAGACGATTTCTTTCACGGTCACGCCGAACGTTTTGGCCATCTCCTTGAAGGCGTCGGCCCGCTTCGGCGAGTCCTTGACGTTGCGGACTCCCTGATCAGTGAAGTTCGCCAGCACGACATAGGTTACCATGGTCGTCCTCCCTGGTTAGAACCCAGATACAATTCTCGCTTGAGGCAACCGCGCCGAGCTTGCCACGGCGGCTGAGACAGCGCTACTTGCGCGTTGCGAACGTCAGCGGATGTGACTTATGCGGTCAGGACAACGGTCGCGCGAAACTGAGCTCATGGCCGTCGAGGTCGGTGAGATGGAAGTAGCGCTCACCCCATTCTGCATCGCGCGGCGTGGTCGACGGCTGCCATCCGGCGGCGCGTGCGCGCTCGTAGGTCCCGTCGACATCGGCGACGTAGAAGATGATGCGGCCCCACCAGGACCAGCGCTTGTCGTCCGGCTGCGCCGTCAGGTTGAGATAGCTGGTGCCGGCGCGAAAGCTGGTGAATGCAGCGGCTTCGCCGCCATACAGGAGCTCGAACCCCAGCGAACGGTAGAAGTGCACGGCGCGCCCCATGTCATGCGTGCCGAGCGTGATGGCGCTGATGCTTTCGATCATGTGATCTGCTCCGCCGAGAGGGGCCTGGAAGCGATTGTATAGCCGCCCTGTTCAGGTTGACGATGGTCCGGCCCGCCTGACGGCTGGCGAACCGCATTTTGCTCTGCTATGACGGGATCGAACCCGTACCAGCGGGTTCCGCGGTCCCGTAGCTCAGCCGGATAGAGCGGCGGTTTCCTAAACCGTAGGTCGCATGTTCGAGTCATGCCGGGATCGCCATTTGCCGCGCGTCGCCATGGACGTGTAGTGCCAATACCCCACTAATCGTTTTTCTATCGTGACGTGTACCTGCGTCGGGTAGAATACGGCGGGTGCGGGGGCGTTGGCATGACGGATTTATGGTACTACGCGGACGGCGGGCAGCAGCGCGGCCCGATCTCGATTTCGGAACTCCTTACGCTCCTCGCTCGTATCGCCGATCCTCGGCGTGTGATGGTCCGGCGGCACGGCTTCGAGGATTGGAAGCCGGTCGAGGAGGCGCACGAGATCGCGCAGCAGCTTCTTCAATCGCCGCCGCAAGAGCCGGCATCGCCACCGGCGGCCGCCGTTCGGGAGCCCGCCGTTCTCGCCGAGGACGCTACTGCCCTCAAAGATGTCCGGCGCGAGATGACCGGCATCAGCGGTTGGCTCGCGCTTCTCGCGTTCGGCCAGGTGATGGGCATCCTGCGCCTGATCTTCAACGTCGGACAATATGTGCAATCGATCGACGACAAAGTCTGGACTTACTTTCCCACGGTGATCTGGAGTGAAATGCTGGTAAACGCCGCCATGATCGGCTTCGCGATCTGGACAACGGTGCACCTGTTCAGACACTCCCACAGGTTTCCAGCCTTCTTCATCGTACAAATGATCTGCGCGGTGCTGATGCCGCTCGTCGATCTCCTCTGCGTCGCATCGTTTTTTTCCGCCGCCCTCAATCGCCCGTTCAGCGATTTTTTCATCATCGAACCTCGACAGGTCGGACAAACGGTTGTCGGTGCAATCAGTGCCACGATTTGGATAACGTACGTCCTTCGCTCCCGCAGGGTCGCGAATACGTTCACGAAGTAGACCCGCCTTATGACGCGCGTGGCGGAGGGGCTGTTCTCCTGGTTTTGCTGCCCGTCAAGTCCCCAATAAAAAAGAACCAGGCCGCCCAGTTGCGAATTGTTCGGGCCGTGCGTCGTCAGCGATCTCAGGGACTCCCGAAGTGCCGGCGAGCACGGCTCGAAGACATCACCACATCGAGCTATGGGCAGGGGTGTCGCTTGCCATCGTAGCCGAGATACGTTCCCGAAGCCGGGTCGTACGACCGATATTTTTGTTCGCAATAGGACGAGCCATCAGCGGAGTCGTCGTAATCGCCGTAGTAGCCGTCGTCGTAGCCGCCATAGTAAGGCCAGCCCGAATAGGCGCCCAGCGCTAAGGCGCCGCCAAGGCCAAGACCCCCGCCGTAAGCAAATGCGTGGCGGTAGCGATGCCGGAATCCGGCATGATGGAATTGACCGCCATGGAAGCCGGCGCCGGCCGCGACGGGACGTGGCGCATGGAAGCCGCCGGCGGCCCGGAAGTGACCAACTCCGCCGTGGAAGCCTCCGCCGCCTCCGAAGTGCCCACCACCGTGAAATCCGCCGCCGCCTCCGAAATGTCCGCCACCGCCCCCATGTCCACCGCCCCCATGCCCGCCGCCGCGCGCAGAGGCGGCCGCTCCCGGCGCCAAGGTTGCGCAAAGAGCGATCACGCCAAGCAATTTCAGTCGTTCCATCGTTTTTTCTCCAGCTACATGATGTCGGCCACGTCTCGACCTTTGCCGGACACTCATTGGCCCGAGACCTGCCGACGACTCCATGTTTGCCGGATGCGCGCTCGCCGTCTTTTCAATAGGCCGCGGATGTTTCAGCTTCGCACGTGAAGCCGGAATCCGAGCGAACAGGCCGCTGATATTGTTGACCTGAGAGCGGTTTCGTAAAACATGGGTTGAAAGTTCGAGTCGTCCCGGGATCGCCATTTTGTCATGGGCAATCGTCGCAGTTTGCCACGCTCGTCGGCGCAAAATTTGCTAGAAGCGAAAGACGTCCTTCCTGGCCTTGCCGACGTGCCGGCCACGCCTCGCTACCCCATCCGGAGACAACAATGCCTTTCGACTTGATCCTGCGCGGCGGCCGTGTGGTCGACCCGTCCCAGAAGCTCGATGCCGTGACGGACATCGCCTTTGCCGGCGGCAAGGTCGCCGCCGTCGGGACCGGGCTCAAGGCCGATCCGGGCACCGATGTGCGCGACGTCTCGCGTTACATCGTGACGCCGGGGTTGATCGATCTGCACACCCATGTCTATTGGGGCGGCACCTCGCTCGGCATCGATGCCGAGGAATTCTGCCGCCTCTCCGGCGTCACCACTGCGGTCGATACCGGCAGTGCCGGTCCCGGCAATTTCGCGGGCTTCCGCAAGCATGTGATCGAGCCGAGCCAGGTCCGCATCCTCGCCTATCTGCACGTCTCGCATGCCGGCATCTTCGGCTTCTCGCACCGGATCATGGTCGGCGAGAGCGAGGAACTGCGGCTGATGAATCCGATCGAGGCGGCCAAGGTGGCCGATGCCAACCGCGACCTCATCGTCGGCATCAAAGTGCGCGTGGGGCTGCACTCCTCGGGCACGTCGGGGATCGTGCCGCTCGACATCGCGCTCGAGGTCGCGAACGAGGTCGGCATGCCGCTGATGGCGCATGTCGACCATCCGCCGCCGAGCTACGAGGAGGTGCTGGGCCGCCTGCGTCCGGGCGACGTGCTGACCCATGCGTTCCGCCCCTTCCCCAACACGCCGGCGACCGCGCAAGGCACAGTGAAGAGGGCGGTGCTGGACGCGCGCGAGCGCGGCGTGCTGTTCGATATCGGCCACGGCAAGGGCTCGTTCGCCTTCAAGACCGCGCGCGCGATGCTCGCCAACGGCTTCTATCCCGACACGATCTCTTCCGACATCCATCAGCTCTGCATCGACGGCCCGGCCTTCGACCAGGTCACGACCATGTCGAAATTCCTGTGCATGGGCATGGAGCTGTCGGACGTCGTCGCCGCCTCGACGGTGAACGCGGCCATGGCGCTGCGGCGTCCCGAGCTCGGCAGCCTCAAGCCCGGTAGCGTCGGCGACGCCACGCTTGTTACGGTCAGGCAGGGCCAGTTCGACTATGAGGACGTCGTCGGCGAGCACCTGATCGGCGATCGCAAGATCGTCTCCGAGGGCGTCGTGATCGGCGGCCGCTGGTGGCATCCGAATTAGGGCTTTGCCTCTTCCCGTGAGAACGGGGAGAGGAAGCTACTCGTTCTTGTCTACATTCCAGAACATCGGCGTCGCCGGGCCGTCGATCACGCCGGTGAGCGATTTGCGCCAGGCGCTCGGCGCCTGGAACTGGCCGAGCGGGACGTAGATCACCTGGTCGTAGGCTTCCTTCTGCACCTCAAGCGCGATCTTCTTGCGCTCCTCGGGCGAGGTCGCGCGGGCAAAGGAATCGCGCAACTCCTCGAGCTTGGGGTCCTCGGACCAGCCGTACCAGCCGCCACTCGTGCCCTTGCCGACCATCGGGACGTTGACCAGCGGGTTCAAGGAGTCGGCGGCGCCCTGGTAGGTAAAGAACATGTTCCAGCCACCTTCCTTCGGCGGCTTCTGGATTGCCCGGCGGGTGACCACGGTCTGCCAGTCCATCGCCTGCAGATCGACCTTGAAGCCGGCGTCGCGCAACAGCTGTGCGACCACGACCGGCTGCGCCTTCAGCAGGATCTGATCGGTCGGCGCCAGGATCACCACGGGCGTGCCGTCATAACCGGCCTCGGCCAACGCCTTCCTGGCGTCCGCCATGCCGTTGCCCTTGATCAGGGTCTCGCCGCCGGCGTCGCTGGCGAGCGGCGTGTCGCAGATGAAGAACGCGCCGCACAGCTTGTAGTATTTGGGATTGCCAATTTGCGCGTCGAGCACGTCCTTCTGGTTGATCGCCAGCATCGCGGCGCGGCGGATCTTCACATTGTCGAATGGCGGATGCAGGAAGTTCATCCGGCCGAACGACTGGAAGCCGAACTTGTTCAGGATGGATACGTTGATGTCCGGATTGGACTCGAGCGCGGGCAGCATGTCGAACGGCGGCGTCTCGACGAAATCGACATCGCCTGACTGCAGCGCGTTGAGCGCGGTCTGCGCGTCCGGCATCGTGATCCACTCGACCCGGTCGACCTTGGCCACCTTGCCGCCCGAGGTCCATTCGGCCGGCTCCTTGCGCGGCACATAGTCGGTGTTCTTTTCGTAGACGGCCTTCACGCCGGGCTGGAATTCGGCCGCGACGAATTTGAATGGGCCGGAGCCGATTTGCTCGGGAATCTGCTTGGTGATCGGGGTCTCCGCAAGCCGCTTGGGCATCATGAAGGCGCAGACCGACGATGGCTTGGCGATCGTCTCCAGCACCAGGCCATAGGGCTCCTTCAGCTTGAAGACGATTGTTTTGGTGTCCGCGGCTTCGATACCGGCCGTGAAGTCCATCAGCTTGCGCGCCATGCCGTCGACGCTCGTACCCCAGCGCTTCAGGGAGGCCACGCAATCCTCGGCCGTCACCGGTGCGCCGTCATGCCACTTCAGGCCGTCGCGCAAGGTGAAAGTGTAGGTCAGCTTGTCCGCGGACACCGTCCAGTCGGCCATCTGCGGCTGCACCTTGAAGCTGGAATCGATGCCGAGCAGCGTATCGTAGACCATGTAGCCATGGTCGCGGGTGATGATGGCTGTCGTGAAGCCAGGGTCGGTGACGCGAAGGTCCGATTGCATCACCGCGCTCAGGGTCTTCTTTCCGGTCGCGGCAGATACAACCGACGTCCAGGCCAGAGGAAGTGCCGATGGCGCAACAGCCGCAAGCTGAAGCAGTTTCCGTCGCGAGACGTGAACCATTCGCTTCTCCTGACTTGACGCAAAACGAAACCAGATGGCGGTTGCCGAACACGGGCAGCGTATGGCGGGGAGCCACACGTGACAAGCAGGGGTTGCTTCTACCGATCTGGATTCGTTAGCGGACAAGCAAGGGCTGTGCCGCCGAAGCCGGCGGTAGGAGCAATCGTCGAAAGTCGTCGCGCTCTTGACGGACGCGCGTCAGTCGCGCCCCGCCTCCATGATCGCCTTGGCCAGCCGCGCCGGATCGGAGAAGCACAGCTCGTGGCTTCCCGGCACCTGCACCAGACGGAACAGGCCGAGCTTCTCCGAGAGCCGCGGATGCCAGGGATGGCTGTGCGGCATCGCGACGTCCTCGGTGCAGTTGATATAGGACTTTGCCAGCGGCATCTCCGCCGGATTGGTCTTGAGCGCGATCTTGTCGGTAAATGTCGCGAACGGATGCGGGTTGAGCACGTCATAGGCGCGCTGCGCGGTCTCGAGATCGGCATCGTTGATGAAGGCTTCGCGCCAGATCGGGAAGGGCAACACCACAGAGCTGTCGCCGCGTTCGGCCGCGATGGCATCGAACAGCCCGATAAAGTGCGGCGGCACCATGTCGTTGAGGCATTCGCCGTTGTTGGGCACGAAGGCATTCCAATACACCAGGCGGCGAATGCGCTCCGGCGCGAGGTCGGCGACGCCGGTGATGATCATGCCGCCATATGAATGGCCGAGCAGGACGATGTCCTTCAGATTGTTTTCGGCGAGATAGTCGGCGATCGACTGGATCGCGTCCTTCAGCCCGGTCGTCTTGGCATCGCCGGGGCGATTGCCCTTGATTGTCGGCGTATAGACCTTGTGGCCGGCGGCGCGGATCGGGGCCGCGACGGGTTCGAACTCGGCACCGGTGTGCCAGGCGCCATGGACGAGAACGTAGGTCGACATGTTGTAGCTGCTCCCGAGGGTGTGGTTAGATCGGCATGACGTGGGTCCTTTGCGGCGCTCGCGAGGCGCGGCGGACAATTCTTGTTGTGCGAAGTGTGAACCGGCCGGCCATTTTCCGCTTGGCTGGCGCTGAACCGGATTGGTCTCGGAGCGAACTGATGGAGCAGGTCAACCCCGTAAGCCGGCCGCGGCACGTCATCTGGAACACCGCAGTGACCCCGCCGGACGAGCAGTTTTCCTATTACCGCGAGGCGATCTGCCAGGCATTCATGAACCTGACGCCGGAATCGGCCACGACGTCGCGCTTCCCGGCCAAGGTGGAGACGATCGGGCTCGGCGCCGGCGCAATCAACCGGGTGATGTTTCCCGAGCATACCGTCAATCGCTCGCGCGCCGATATCGCAGCATCGACCGAGAGCTGCTTCTATCTCAATTTCAAGCTCGCCGGGCGCTGCCGCATGCTCCAGGGCGACAGCGAGGTCAGCTTGTCGCGCGGCCAGGTCGGCATCGTCGACAGCGACCGCGTGGTGACGCTGCTGCACGATCGCGGTCCGATGCTGGAGGTCGCTTCGTTCTGGGTGCCGTCGCGCGCCCTGCGCGACCGGCTGCCGCCGTCGTTCGATTTCAGGGCCGAGCGCGTCTCCGACGATCCCCATGTCGGTCACCTCATCGTCGAGACCGCGCGCTCCCTCAACGCCGGCGCATTGCGGATGGCGGAAGAGGACAGCATTCGGCTGTTCGACGTGTTGCTCGATCTCGTTGCGCTCAGCCTGTCGCGCCGCTCGCGGGCGCAGACGGCGGAGGCCGCCGGCTTTGCGGACGCGACCGTGCTGGCGCTGCGCCGCGCCATTCACGAGCGGCTGCGCGAGCCTGGGTTGACGGTGGCGAATGTCGCGCGCGCGATCGGCATCAGCGAGCGCTACGTGCACAAGCTGTTCGAGCGCGTGGGCACCACATTCTCGGGCTACGTGATGGATCGCAGATTGGACGGCGCGGCACGGGACCTGAGCGATCCTGCGAAAGTGGACCAGGCAATTGGCTCAATCGCCTTCGACTGGGGCTTCTCCGATCTCTCCCACTTCACCCGTCGTTTCAAGCAGCGCTTCGGCTGCCGCCCACGCGATTGGCGTGCGCGATGAACAGAGCTACAGCGACCTCGCGATCAGCAGCTTCATGATCTCGTTGGTGCCGCCATAAATTTTCTGGATGCGGGAATCGATGAAGATGCGCGAGATCGGGTATTCCTGCATGTAGCCGTAGCCGCCGAACAGCTGGAGGCATTCGTCGGCGGTCTGGACCTGCTTGTCCGAGCACCAGTATTTCGCCATCGACGCCGTGACGGTGTCGAGGTCCTTGGCGACGAGGCGCTCGATGCACCAGTCGACGAAGACGCGCGCGATCATCGCTTCGGTCTTGCGCTCGGCGAGCGTGAAGGCGGTGTTCTGGAAGTCCATCAGCGGCTTGCCGAACGCTTTCCGTTCCTTGGTGTACTCGGTGGTGAGCTTGACCGCGCGCTCCATCGAGGCGACCGCGCCAACCGCAAGCGCGAGGCGCTCCTGCGGCAATTGCTGCATCAGCTGCACAAAACCCTGGCCTTCCTCCTTGCCGAGCAGGTTCTCCGGCGGCACCGTGACGTTGTCGAAGAACAGTTCTGACGTGTCGGAGGCGTGCAGGCCGATCTTGTCGAGGTTGCGCCCGCGCTTGTAACCGTCGGCGCCCGCGGTCTCGACCACGATCAGCGAAATGCCTTTTGCACCTGCTTCACCCGTGCGTGCCACGACGACGACGAGATCGGCAGCCTGGCCGTTGGTAATAAAAGTCTTCTGCCCGTTGATGACGTAGGAATTGCCCTGTTTTTTCGCGGTGGTCTTGACGGCCTGCAGGTCCGAGCCGGTGCCGGGCTCGGTCATGGCGATGGCACCGACCATCTCGCCGGAAGCCATCTTCGGCAGCCAGCGCTTCCTCTGCTCCTCCGAGCCATAATTGAGGATGTAGTGCGCGACGATGGCACTGTGCACGGAGACGCCGGTCGTAAGCTCCGGCACCGTGCTCTCGAGGTCGTCGAGCACGGCGGCGTCATAGGCGAAGGTGGCGCCGAGGCCGCCATATTCCTCCGGCACGCTGGCCAGCAGGGCGCCCATCTCGCCGAGCCCGCGCCAGGCGAAGCGGTCGACCATCTTCTGCTCGCGCCATTTCTCGGCATGCGGTGCCAGATCCTTGGCCAGATATTTCCGGAACTGGTCGCGGAAGATTTCGAGCTCTTCGGTCATCCAGGAGGAGCGGTAGGACATGGTCACCTCGGTCAATGCGGCTTTCCGGCTTGGTAGGCTGGTCGGCGGCGGCAATTATTGTGTTTTCAGGCTGCGCCGGCGACGCTACCAAGGCGGCCGGAAACGCGTCTGCAGGATGGCTGATTGTGGCGACCAAAACTCAAGAGCTCAAGCTCGACATCGAGCGCATCGGCACGGTCTCGGCGATCCTGAAGCAGCCGGATAATGCGCGCGCCTGCTACGTCCTCGCGCACGGCGCCGGCGCAGGGATGCGGCATGCATCGATGGACAAGATTGCGGAGGGGCTCGCCGATCGTGGCATCGCAACGTTCCGCTTCAATTTTCCCTACATGGAAAACAAGCAGGGCCGTCCTGACCAGCCGGCGGTCGCCCACGCCACCATCCGCGCGGCAGTCGCGGACGCAGCGCGGCTCTGCCCCGGTCTGAAGCTTGTCGCCGGCGGAAAATCCTTCGGCGGGCGCATGACCTCGCAGGCGCAGTCCAAGGCGCCGCTGCCTGACGTCAAAGGGCTCGCCTTCCTCGGCTTTCCCCTGCACGCCGACAAGAAGCCGTCGACGGAGCGCGCCGAGCACCTGGCCCATGTCGAGATCCCGATGCTGTTCCTGCAAGGCACGCGCGACGGGCTTGCCGATCTCGGCCTCCTCAAGCCCGTGATTGCGCAGCTCGGCCCGAAGGCGACGCTGCACGAGGTCGCCGGCGGCGATCATTCCTTCGCGGTGCTGAAGAAGTCCGGCCGGACGAATGAAGAGGCGCTTGCAGAGGTGCTCGACACGCTCACGGCCTGGATCGATGAGCTCGCTTAAGGCTCAAGCGGAATAAAGCCCCTTGTCGCGCGCCTTCTGGATCGCGAGCGCGGCGATCAGGTCGAGCGTCGGCGTCGACAGGCCGGCGGTGCGGGCGAAGGCGGCGGGCGCCTTCACCAGCACGTCGATCTCCATGGCGCGGCCAAGCTCGTAATCCTGGAGCAGCGACGGCTTGTGGTTGGGGGCGGGGCCGCTGCGCGTCACGCGCTTGACCTCGGGGATGAAGTGCTGCGCGATGTCGTTGGCCTCGTTCAGCATGCGCGGAATGACCTCGGCAAAGGCGGGGTCGTCGCGCACGCCGCGCGCGGTCTGGCCGGTGAGCAGGCACAGCACCGACAGTGACATGTTGGTCAGGAGCTTTGACCAGATCGCCTCGCGGATCTCCGCCACCGGCGGCGATTCCAGCCGTGCGTCGTTGAGAACGCCGCGAAGCCTGGTGATGCGCTCGCAATTGCGGTCGTCGCATTCGCCGATCAGCAGGCGGTTGCGGTCCGGCGTCAGGTTCTGCACCACACCGGGCGCGATCACCTCGTTGGAGGAGAAGACGACGCCGCCGACGATCCGCTCTTTCGGAATGCATGCGCGCAAGCGCCCGCCGGGGTCGAGGAAGGAAATGTCGGGCGGCGTCGGATGCCGCGGCGGCAGGCCGATGCCGTACCACCAGGGAATACCGTTCTGCGCAAAGACGATCGCGGTGTCGTCATGGAGCAGCGGTTTTATGCTGGCGACCAGCCCCGTCAGCGCGGTCGCCTTGAGCGTGCTGATCACGACGTCCTGCGGGCCGAGCTGGGCCGCATCGCCGGAGGCGCTCACCTTGGCGGTGACCTCGGAATCGCCGACGCGCAGCTTCAGGCCATTGGCGCGGACCGCCTCCAGATGGGCGCCGCGCATCACGCACGAGACCTCATGGCCGGCGCGGGCCAGCCTGACCGCGATATGGCTGCCGACGGCGCCCGCGCCGAAAATGCAGATGCGCATGGTGTGATGTCCCGTCCCTGATCCCGTGATGTCGCCCGGCAGCAGCATGACACAACCCGCCATGCGATGGACGCGGCCGCCCTACGCCGGAAAGATATGGATCGGGATGAGTTGCCTCAGCCATAGTGGGCGGCAAACAAGATGCCCGGAGGATCGCCGATGACTGCCAACCCCGTCCTGTGGACCCTCGATGAGCGTGGGGTTGCGACCGTCACGTTAAACCGGCCTGAAGTGAACAATGCCTATGACGGCGCATTGATCGCAGGCGTGCTCGCAGCCATGGACGATCTCGGCAGGAAGTCCAACCTTCGCGTCGTCGTGCTCCGGGGCAATGGCAAGCATTTCCAGGCCGGCGCCGACCTCAAATGGATCAACGGCGTGCGGCCGCAATCGCCTGAGGCGAACGAGGCGGCGTCGCGGGCGACCTTCGAGGCCGTACAGCGGCTCAATACCTTGCCAATCCCGACCGTCGCGCTGGTACAGGGCGGCTGTTTTGGCGGCGGCACCGGTGTGATCGCCGCTTGCGACATCGTGATCGCGGCGGACAATGCGCTGTTCTCGATCACGGAGGTGCGCTGGGGCCTGACCGCCGCGATCATCATCCCGCAGCTTTGCGATACCATTAGTGTACGGCAAGTCCGCCGCTACGCGCTGACCGGCGAACGTTTCGGCGCCGAAGACGCCCGCCGCATCGGCCTCGTCCACGAGGTCGTCCCGCTCGCCGACCTCGAAGCCGCCGGCGCCAAGGTGGTCGAGCAGCTCCTTGCCAACGGACCGGAGGCGATGGCCGAGACCAAGCGGCTCGCGCTGGAGAGCTCGTTCGGCGGGATGGCGGTGGACGATGCCGCGTACAAGCGGCTGGTGCACCTGCATTCAGTCAAGCGTCAGAGCGCGGAGGCGGCGGAAGGGCTGGCGTCGTTCGCGGAGAAGCGGGCGGCGAATTGGGGTAGCGGCTAGGGGAAAGGGGGGCTCGCCTACCGTTTTGATCTCAGCAAGTGGCGAACTTTCATGAGCGCAAAACCCAGCAGATTCAGTCCGCGCCATTTGTGAGGCTCTCTTGCCCGCTTGTCGTCGGCAGCAAGACCGATGCCCCAAATCCTGTCGACAGGGCTGGCCTCCACAAGCACCGCATTGCCCGTCACCAGCAGCCAGTCTTCAAGCTCGGCGTTTTGGCCGAACTTCGCAAAATTGCCGCGTACCGCCGTCTCGAAGCGATGTGCAATCCAATGCTCTTCATCAAAGCCGCGCACGGTCCGGCCAAGGCTCTTCGCCTCAGAGGGGCTGGACGAAGACAGAATGGCGGCGAGAGTCTCTTGATCCCCGAACAGCTCGGCCTTCCGGACCATCATGTAGTGTTCGGCGGTCGCGTATGTCCGAGCGTCAACGGAGAACGTTGCCGGCCACCACTGGCTGAGCACGTGCTTATCGATCCTTTGATCCTTCGGGGTATGCCCCCAAAACAGCAGAAATTCGGGAGCCCACCCGGAGTCGATTGCGCTCTTCAGGGCCCCAACGTCCTCAATTTGCATCGACGTTCTCTTCCGTCAGTTCGGTCACAAGTCGCACCGTTCAGCAGCCGCGGCAGATGTTGTTGATACTGCGATAGACGGCATCGTCGTCCTGCCGCATCTGGCGCACCGATTCGAGCGTCTTGCTTTCCGCGCCGGGCTCCGGCTTGCGCTTCGCGGCCAGCGCGGCTTCCTGACGTTGGTAACACGCTTCGCGCTCCGGCTTGGCCTGGATGAACCGGCATTGCGCGACCTCGGCGCGGGCCGGGGCCGTACCGGCCATAATGCCGATCGCGATGACGGCAGCCACGCATATTCTTGATCCCATCGTCATTCGCTCGAACCACACATTATCCCACAGCAACCCGATACCATCTGCATCGGACCTCCGTCCCAATTCTCGTCGGCGGCGGTTCGAAGCGAATCTCCGTAATTCCGCGGGGCCTTCCTTAAGGGTTCAATCATTCCCCGCCATTAGGGTTACGACAATTGTCACGCCATGGTGTCGAATGCACAGACAAGTTTTGGGACTTTGGAAAGCCGGATCGATCGTCGCCGCGGCGGCGGGGCTGCTGGTTCTGCAACCGGCTGCCGCTTCACCGCGATTGATCTCTCTGGCATTCAATTCCCAGCTGGGGAGCCCGCAGCAAATCGGAGCCGATGAGTTTCGCCAGAAGCTGGTGGCATCGGCCGGCAAGCGCATCGTGATCGACGAGCGCGCCACCAACGCGCTCGGCAGCGAGAATGCCATCCTGGCGGCGACCCGGGCCGGCTCGGTCGATATGGCGGTGCTGTCGGGGTCTGTGGTCAGTTCGGTCGTCCCCGAACTTGGCGTGTTCGACATTCCCTTCCTGTTCCGCGACACAGCCCACGCGAAGGCCGTGGCGCAAGGTCCGGCCGGCGCGGCGATCGCCACTAAATTCGCTGACAAGGGGCTGACGCTGCTGGCAATCGGCCGACAGGGATTTCGCAACGTCACGAATTCCAAACGGCCGGTTCGCACGCCCGAGGATATCAAAGGTCTCAAGATTCGCGTCATTCCGAACGAGATCTACCAGATGACGTTCAAGGCGCTCGGCGCCGAAGTGGTCCCGATGGAATTTCCGCTGGTCTATACCGCGCTGAAGGACGGCCGGCTCGATGGGCAGGAAAATCCGGTGCCGACCATCGCCGGCTCCCGGCTCTACGAAGTCCAGAAATACCTCACGCTGACCGGTCACTTCTTCGCGCCGATCGCGTTCGTCGCCAACCGTGCCATGTTCGAACAGCTTCCGCCGGCCGACCAGGCCATGCTGATCGCGCTGGCGAAGGAGGGAGCGGAGGCGACCTGGCAGGCGAAGCTCGATGCCGCGTCGCTCGAGCAAGTGCGTAGCGGCGGCATGGACGTCATCGAGACATTCGATCGCCAGCCCTTCGTCGACGCGGTCAAGCCGCTCGATCAGGAATTCGAGAAGCGGTTTGGCAAGGATCTGCTCGCCGCCATCCGCTCCACCCGTTGAAGAATTTCGGATTTGCCATGAAATTATCGCACATGATGTCCCGCGTCGGCGTTCGTCCGCGCGTGTTTGGCGGCTTCGCGCTGGTTCTCAGCTTTCTGGTCCTGCTCGCGGGCTTCGCCATGGTCCAGGTCGAGCGGATCGGCGGAACGGTCAATGAGCTCGTGACCAGCGCTGCCGGCGACGCCGGCATGTCACAGGCGCGGGCCGCGCTTCTGGAGGCGAACTCGGCGGTCGAGAAATTCATCCGAACCTGGAATGTCGGCGACAAGGATGCCGCGGCCAAGGCGATCGACGGCGTCGGCAAACTGGCCGATCAGGTCGACCGGCAGTTCGGCAAGCTGCAAGCGATCGCGGAAGGCATCGGCCCGGTCAAGACCGCGCTGGAAACCTATCGCTCGTCGTTCACCGCGGCAGCGGAGGCGGCGGATCGGCTGCGCGCCGCGACCACGAAAACCGACGCCCAGGGTGCAGCCGCCGGCCTCAATGTCAGCGGCATTCAGGTTGCGCTCGCCAACCGGTCCGAAGACGCGGAACGGCTGGTCAACCCGATGCGTCTGGCCGGCGTCGTTGACGCACTGCGGATCACCGTGATGCGCTATGGCTCCACCTTGTCGACGGGCGATGCCGACGACGCCAAGCAGGCCTTGTCCTACGCCCAGCTGGCGATCGCGGACACCGAGGCTGAGCTGGCGGGGGCGAACGACGCCAAACTGAAGGCGCTGGTCGCCGCGCTCAAGACCGCGATCACTGCCGACGCGGCCGCGCTGGACGAGGTCATCAAGGTGGCCGCCGATCTGCGCGCCAGGCAGGCCGAATTGAAGAAAGCCAGTGCGGCAATCGACGACCACGTCAACAAGATCAACGCGAAGCTCGGCACCGTGCGCGCCGAGCAGGGCGACAAGACCGCGGCAGCGGTCGATCAGACCAAGCAGACCGTCATCGCGACCGCGGCCGGCGCGCTGCTGCTGGGAGCGGTGCTGGCGTGGTTGATCGGCGCCAGCGTGTCCGGTCCGATTCGCAGCATGACCGACCGGATGCAATCGCTGGCGGCGGGCGAGCTCGATGAGCCGATCCCGGGCGGCGACTCGCGCGACGAAATCGGCCGCATGGCGCGCGCCGTCGAGGTGTTCCGCGAAAACGCGCTAGCGGTTCGCCGCATGGAAGGCGAGGCGACGGCACAGCGCGAAGCCAGCGAGGCTGACCGCGCCCGCATGATGTCGGATCTTGCCGGCCGCTTCGAGCAGGGCATGCAGGGAGTCATTTCCGGTGTCGGCGGCCGTGCCGACGACATGGGGCGCAGCGCCGAGGAATTGGCAAAGGTCGCCGAACGCGGACGCGGGCTCGCCGAAGCGGTCGCGACCCGCGCCGAGCAGGCATCGATGAATGTGCAGACCGTCGCCTCCGCCACCCAGCAACTCGCGGCCTCGATCCGTGAAATCTCGAGCCAGGTGCACCGCTCCGTCGCGGTCTCGAACAGGGCGACCGACGAGACCAACCGCACCTCCGAATTGATGCATGGGCTGTCGGATGCGGCTGAGAAGATCGGCACCATCATTCAGCTGATTCAGGCCATCGCCAGCCAGACCAATTTGCTGGCGCTGAACGCGACCATCGAAGCGGCGCGCGCCGGCGATGCCGGCCGGGGCTTCGCGATCGTCGCCAGCGAGGTCAAGAGTCTCGCCACCCAGACGGCGCAGGCGACCGAGCAGATCGCCAGCCAGATCGCGACGATTCAGAGTGCGACTGGCCAATCGGTTCAGGCGATCAGGCAGTTCGGCTCCACCGTCAAGGAAATGGCCGACATCGCCACGGCGATTGCCGCGGCCGTCGAAGAGCAGGGCGCGGCCACGGGCGAAATCGCGCGCAACGTCGAGGAGGCGGCCAACGGTACCACGGCGGTGACGCAGGAAATCGGTCAGGTGCGCGCCGTGGCGGGCGAGACCGACGCCGGCGCCGAAGCCGCCCTCACGGTCGCAGCCGCCCTGAAGCAGCAGGCGGATTCGATGAGGTCGAACGTCGACGATTTCCTCCACACCATCCGCTCGGCTGCCTGAACCCGGAGAAGCCGGCGACGCCATGGGGGCGCACGAGGCGGCCTTACAGCACCGGTAGCAGCGCGCTCTTCAATTCGCGCAAGAGAGCTTGCACCGCGGCGGCGTTGCGCCGCCGCTCGGGGATCGCGGCCTTGACCCACAGCTCGGGAATTGGAAAGTCGCGCAGCACCGGCTTGAGCGTACCCTCGCGCAGGGCATCCGCCACGAGATAATGGGAGATTAGCGCGATGCCGTTACCGGCGATCGCGCTGCGCGCCAGCACATGGCCCTCGTTGGAGGAGAGCAGCGGGCTGACCTGAATGCTGATGCGCCCGCGCGGGCCGTCGAAGATCCACTCCGGTCCCGTCGGCAGGAAGCTGAGGCAGCGATGGTCGACGAGGTCGCGCGGGTGCTTTGGCGCGCCGTGCTTCTTCAAATAGGCCGGTGAGGCGCAGAGCAGCCGCTTCAGCGGACACAGCGGCTCGTCGACCACGCCGCCGAAGGAATGAGGGAAGGCGCCGATGGCGATGTCAAAGCCTTCGGTGACGGGATCGACCGGACGGTCGATCAGCACGATCTCGAGTTTCAATCGGGGGTTCTGCGTCTGGAAGGCGCTGAAGGCGTCGGCAAGGCGCGCCACGGTGAGCGAGGTCGGCGCCTTGATGCGGAGGTGATCGACGAGATCGTGTCCCTTCTCGCCCATGCGCGAGAGCAGGTCGGTGGCATCGGCGACGACACTGCGGGCGCGATGCACATAGCGCTGGCCGGCCTCCGTCAGGCGCAATTGCCGGGTCGAGCGATGGAACAGCGGCGCGCCGATCCGCGCCTCCAGTTGCGTGACGCGCTTGGCCACGACCGAGGTCGAGACATTGAGCTTGCGCGCGGCGGCAGAGAATCCGGCCGTATCCGCGGTGGCGAGGAAGGCCTGAAGGTTCACCAGGATGTCCATGTCGACCTTTCTCGATTCGAGAAAGCTGATCGCGTATTTTGGTGGATTGTAGCTTGCCCTGCGTTAATTCATAGTCGGCTTCAAGCAAGAGATTTTGGGAGCGGACGCGCATGCGGGCCATGATGATCGAAGAACCGGCACGCCAGGTGCCGCTCTACGGCGATTATGAAGTCGTCGTTCTCGGCGGCGGCCCGGCCGGCATCGTGGCGGCGGCGTCAGCGGCGCGCGCGGGACGAAAGACGCTGCTGATCGAGCGCTACGGCTTCCTTGGCGGCATGGGCACGGCTGCCGGCGTCACCAATTTCTGCGGCCTGCATGGCAATGTCTACGGCGAGGCCCACCGGCTGGTGCAGGGCATGGCGTCCGAACTGCTGGCGCGGATCGATCATTTGAACGGCCTCAACGCGCCGCATCTGATCCTCGGCAAGGTCTTCGCCCAGGCCTATGACACCGCGGCCTACAAGATCGCGGCCGACGAGCTGCTCGCCAGCCACAAGGTGCACATCCTCTTCCATGCGCTCGGTGCCGGCGTCGTGATGGGCGATAACAGCCGCATCGATGCGCTGATGGTCGAGACCAAGGCCGGACGGCAGGCGGTTCGCGCCGAGATCTTCATCGATTGCTCCGGCGACGGCGACCTCGCGGTCTGGGCCGGGGCGCCGTTCGAGCTCGGCGACGAGCACGGCCATCCGATGTACCCCTCGATGATGCTCCGCCTCAACGGCATCGATCCCGAGAAGGCTGGCGATGCCTGGCGGACCATCCCGGAATTGATGGAGAAGGCGATCGCCGCCGGCACCCACACATTCCCGCGCAAGAGCGCAATCGTGCGGCCGCAGAAATCAGGGATCGAATGGCGGGTGAATTTCACGCAAGTGGCGCGCGAGGACGGCCATGCCATCAACGGCATCGAGCCCGACGACCTCACCCGCGGCGAGATCGAGGGCCGCAAGCAGGCGCTGGCTGCATTCGAGTTCCTGCGCAGCACCGTGCCGGGTTTTGAAAAGTCCTACATCGTCGATTTGCCGCCGCAGCTCGGCATCCGCGAGACCCGTCGCATCAAGGGCGGCTACCAGCTCAGCGGCGAGGACGTGCTCGGCTGTGCCTCGTTCGCGGATTCGATCGGCGTCAATGGCTGGCCGATCGAGGCCCATGTTCCCGGCGACGTGGTCTTCACGTTCCCGCCAATCCCGGAATCGCGCGGCTACAACGAGCTGCCTTACCGGATGCTGGTGCCCGAGGGCGTCGACAATCTCCTCGTCGCCGGCCGCTGCGCCTCGATGACCCATGAGGGCCAGTCGGCGGCGCGGGTTTCCGGTGCCTGTTTCGTGATGGGGGAGGCCGCCGGTTCCGCCGCGGCGCTCGCGCTCTCAGGAAACCGCATCCCGCGCGACATCCCCATTGAAAAATTGCAGGAAACGTTGAAACAACAGGGCGCCTTCATCGGGCGGGACCAGCCCGTGCCTGAAGGTTTGTGACGGTTGTAACAGAACGACCGAGAGAACGACGACGGAGGACACGGGATGATCGGGATTGCGCGGCTCGCACTGGCTGGCCTGATGGCGATCACAGCGATGGGCACGGCCCGGGCCGAAGACGCGCTGAAGGCCAGGATCGGCGTGCTCCGCCTGTCGTCGTCCGCGCCCGTCTTCATTGCGCAGGACAAGGGCTATTTCCGCGAGGCCGGTCTCGACGTCGAGCTGAAGTTCTTCGATGCGGCGCAGCCGATCGCGGTCGCGACGACCTCGGGCGACATCGATTTCGGCGTCACCGCCTTCACCGCCGGTCTCTACAATCTCGCCGGCAAGGGCACGCTGAAAGTGATCGGCGGCATGAGCCGCGAGAAGGCCGGTTATCCCTTGATCGGCTATTTCGCCAGCAACAACGCCTATGCCGCCGGGCTGAAGACGCCGAAGGACCTCGCGGGCAAGCGCGTGGCCGTGACGCAGGTTGGCTCGTCCTTTCACTATTCGCTGGGGCTGCTCGCCGACAAATACGGTTTCAAGCTCGCCGACGTGAAGATCGTGCCGCTGCAATCGCTGTCGAACGCGGCCGCCGCACTGAAGGGCGAAACCGTGGATGCGGCGCTGCTGCCGATCTCCACCGCGCGAAAGCTGATGGACGAGGGCGGCGCGAAGTTTTTGGGATGGGTCGGCGACGAGACGCCGTGGCAGCTCGGCGCAGTGTTCGCTTCGCCGAAGACGCTGACCAACAAGGTGCTGGTGACAAAATTTCTCGGCGTACTCGCGAAAGCCGACCGCGAATATCACGACGTCATCCTCGCCGCCATGAAGGACGGCGTCGCGCCCATCAACGACAAGACGAAACCGCTGCTGGAGATCATCGCGAAGTACACCAACTTGCCGGTCGAGCAGGTGGTCGGCAATTGCGCCTATATCGATCCCGACGGCAAGCTGGACGTCAAGAACGTCGACAACCAGATCAAATGGCTCCAGGAGCAGGGCTTTGCCGACAAGGGCTTTGATGTGAACGCGATCATCGCCAAGGATTTTGTGAAGGCGGATTGAGAGTAGAACGCAGCTTATGGACCTGATCTCTAACCACATCAGCCATCGCTTCGGCGACCTCGCCGTGCTCGACGACGTTTCCTTCACCGTCGGTGCCGGCGAAGTGGTGGCGATCGTCGGGCCTTCGGGATGTGGCAAAAGCACGCTGCTGTCGATTCTCGGCGGGCTGTTGCAGCCGACCTCGGGCGCGCCGGAGCTGCGCGGGACTCCGCCGGCGGACAGCCTCAATCCGCTGACCTTCGTATTCCAGGATTTCGCGCTGCTGCCCTGGGCGACGGTGGAGGAGAATGTCGAATTCCCGCTGCTGCATACCCAGCTCTCGGCCGTGCAGCGCCGCGCGCTGGTCGACGACGCCTTGCGCCGCACCGGCTTGACCGATTTTCGCACAACCTATCCGAAGCAGCTTTCCGGCGGCATGCGCCAGCGCGTCGGCATTTCGCGCGCGCTCGCGGTCAAGCCCGCCATCCTGCTGATGGACGAGCCGCTCTCGGCGCTGGATTCGCAAACCCGCGAATTGCTTATGGAAGACTTCGTCCGCCTGCTCGCCGATGGCGGCATGGGTGCGGTCTATGTCACCCACAATCTCGAGGAAGCCGCACGGCTCGCTGACCGCAT
Source organism: Bradyrhizobium sp. MOS001 (assembly GCF_004634465.1). Classification (NCBI taxonomy): domain Bacteria; kingdom Pseudomonadati; phylum Pseudomonadota; class Alphaproteobacteria; order Hyphomicrobiales; family Nitrobacteraceae; genus Bradyrhizobium; species Bradyrhizobium sp. MOS001. The sequence goes on along the minus strand of NZ_SPVJ01000030.1, from coordinate 71,974 downwards.
CGTGGTGCTGTCGCGGCGGCCCGGCCGTATTCGCGAAGTCGTGACCGTACCGATGACGCGCACCGAGCGCGGCGAGATCGCTGCGCGTGAAAAGCTGCTGGCGCTTCAGAACCAGATCTGGTCGCTGATCCGCAACGAGGCGATCGACGCCGAGCGCGAGGTCCAGCATGCTTGATCGCGCGGGGACGTCTGCGAAGGACGACACGACGCGGCGCGTCCGTTTTCGCGGCGCCGGCTTCGTGCCCGCCAGCAGCCGCTTCGGCGGCTGGATCGCGCTCGCCCTCGTCATCGCGATCTGGCAGGCGGCCGGCAGCGCTGGGCTTGTCAATCCGCTGTTCCTGCCGGCGCCGGCTGCGATCGCACGGGCGATCTACGAGCTCGCGATGTCAGGCGCGCTCTGGCAGCATCTGTCGGCCTCGATCCTGCGCATCGGCGTCGGCTGGGTGCTGGGAACGGCGGCCGGCGTCGCGGTCGGCTTCGCCATCGGCCTGTCGCGGCTTGCACGCAGCGTCGGCATCACCTTCATCTCGGCGCTGTTCCCGATCCCGAAGATCGCACTGCTGCCATTGCTCATTCTCTGGCTCGGCATCGGCGAAGAGCCGAAGATCGCGACGATTGCGCTCGGCGTGTTCTTCTCGACCGCGATCTCGGTCTATAGCGGCGTCGATGCGGTGCCGCGCAACCTCATCCGCATGGCGCAGAGTTTCAACGTTCCCTTCGCCACCATCGTGCGCAAGGTGATCTGGCCCGGCGCGCTGCCCGCCATCCTCGCCGGCTTCCGCATCACGGCGTCCGTCGCGCTGCTGCTCGTCGTCAGTGCCGAGATGATCGGCGCCCAGTACGGCATCGGCGCCTTCGTGCTTCAGGCCGGCAATCTGATGCAGACGGACCAGCTGCTCGCGGGCGTGGTGATCCTGTCGGTGTTCGGGCTTGTGGTGGGGAAGGTGATCGGCTGGCTGGAGATCAAATTATTGCACTGGCGGTGAGGCATACTCTCGTCATTGCGAGGAGCGGAGCGACGAAGCAATCCAGACTGTCTCCGCAGAAAGATTCTGGATTGCTTCGCTTCGCTCGCAATGACGATGCTGGCTGGCGGCGTCGCCTACGCGTTCCCGCGATCCTCGCGGAACAGATCCAGCTTCTGCTGCACCGGGCGATCCGAGAAGCTGAACAGCACGGCGTCGTCTTCGGCTTCGTGCGTCACCCACTGCCAGCTCGGCACCACGAACAGATCGCGCGGGCCCCATTCGAAAACGGCATCGCCAATACGGCTGCGTCCCTTGCCCTCGATCGGACAGAACACGGTCGCATCGGTCGCGCGATAGCGTGCCGTCTTGAAACCCTTCGGCAGCAACTGGATGAAGGTGCCGATGGTCGGCATTGCGAAATCGCCGGTCTCGGGGTTGCTGAATTTCAGCTTCAATCCGTGGCAGCCGTCCCACTCCTGGCTCGCGCGTGCTTTCTCCAGCGCCTCGCGGGTGTAGGCATAGGGATAGCTGAAGATCGGTGAGGTCTTGGACGATCGCTTCGCGTCGACCGGCAGCAAATTGTGGCCGTAGCGCGCAAAGCTGTCGCCGGCAGGCCTTGTGATCCTCTGCTGGTCTTCCTTGGAGCCTTCCGCAAAGGAGCAGTCGAAGAACTGCACCAGCGGGATGTCGAGGCCGTCGAGCCAGAACATCGGCTTATCGGTTTCGTTGGAATGGTCGTGCCAGGTCATCGACGGCGTGATGATGAAATCGCCGGGCTCCATCGCGGTGCGCTCGCCGTCGACCGCTGTGTGGGCGCCCTTGCCTTCGAGCACGAAGCGCAGCGCCGACTGGCTGTGGCGGTGTGCGGGCGCGACGTCGCCGGGCACCACCATCTGCACGCCGGCATAGAGCGAGGTCGTGATTTTCGACTGGCCACGCAGGCCGGGGTTCTCCAGCACCAGCACGCGCCGTTCGGCTTCCTTGGCCGTGATCAGTCGGCCTGCTTCCGTCATGTAGTCGCGGATGACGTCGAATTTCCACAGATGCGGGCGGCAGGCGCTCCTCGGCTCCGGCGTGATCAAATCGCCCATCACCGTCCACAGCGCGGTGAGGTTTTCGCCGTCGATCTTCTTGTAGAAGGCCTCGCGTTCCGGCGTCTTGGTCACGGCTTCCATGGTGCGGCTCCCGTTCGTTTTGTTGATTGACAGTATACTGACGATCTAGGTAGCGTCAACGTAATGGACGACATACAAGGTCGTCATTCCGGGCTCTCGCTTCGCGAGCCCCGGAATGACGAAAAATAAAAGGGAGGGTTCCGATGAAGCTGCACGGCTATTTCCGCTCCAGCGCCGCCTATCGGGTGCGGATCGCGCTGAACCTCAAGGGCCTCGGCGCCGAGCACCTGCCGCATCATCTTCGCAAGGGCGAGCAATGTGCGCCCGCCTATCTCGCCATCAATCCGCAAGGGCTGGTGCCGACGCTGGAGAACGATGCGGGAGCGGTACTGACCCAATCGGTCGCCATCATCGAATGGCTCGACGAGACGCATCCCAATCCGCCGCTGCTGCCGAAGGATCCGCTGCGGCGCGCCAAGGTGAGGGCGTTCGCGCTGGCGATCGCTTGCGACACCCACCCGGTGCAGAATTTGAAGGTGCTGGCGCGGCTGCGCGAGCTCGGCCTTGCCGAGGAGAAGGTCCAGGACTGGGCGGCGTGGGTCAACCGCGAGGGGCTGTCGGCCTGCGAGACGCTGATCAGGGACGAGGCGGGGCCGTTCTGCTTCGGCGATGTGGCGACGCTCGCCGATCTCTGCCTGGTGCCGCAGCTCGCCAATGCCCGCCGCTTCGGCGTCGATGTGTCGGCCTATCCGCGGCTGCTGAAGGCGGAGGCTGCGGCAAAGGCGCTGCCGGCCTTCGCAAATGCCGCGCCGGAGAAGCAGCCCGATGCCGAGTAAGCCCGCCGCTCCGATCACGATCGACGCGGTCTATGCCGCGCCGGGCTATCTGTTCCGGCGCATGCAGCAGATCGCAGTCTCGATCTTCATGGAGGAGTGCAAGGCGTTCGATCTCACCCCGGTGCAATATGCGGCGCTGATCGCGATCCACACCCATCCCGGCATCGACGCGACACGGCTGTCGGCGGTGATCGCTTTCGACCGCTCCACGCTCGGCAGCGTGATCGAGCGGCTGCAGGCCAAGGATTTTGTCGAGCGCAAGCCGGCACCCGAAGACAAGCGGATCAAGCTGCTCTATCTGACGAAATCAGGCGCCGCGATCCTGCGCGAGATCATCCCCGCCGTCGAGCGCGCCCAGGCGCGCATGCTGGAGCCGCTGAAACCCGCCGACCGCAAGGCGCTGATGGGGCTTTTGGTGCAGCTCGTCGACCTCAACAACGAGGCCTCGCGCGTGCCGCTGCGCGCGGAGGACGCGCTGGAGCATATGGGGAAGGCGGGGTGAGCGGGATGGTCGGCGGATGCGGTGACGCTGTCGCCTTTATCTCCGCTGTCATTCCCCGCGAAAGCGGGGAATCCAGTACGCCGCGGCTTCTCGGTTCAATCACAACCGCCTCTGGAATACTGGATCGCCCGCCTTCGCGGGCGATGACAGCGAGTTTGGGACTGCTACATCCTCAACAACGCCTGCCGGTCAATCTTCCCCGTCCCCGTCTTCGGCAGCTCGTCGATAAAAATCACCTCGCGTGGATATTTGTAAGGAAGCAGCTTGCCCTTGACGTAATCCTGTAGCCGCCGCGTCGCCTCATTCTGATCGGTCGCGCGGTTGTTCATCACCACCACGGCCTTCAGCGTCATGCGCCGGTCCGGCAGCTCGGCGGCGAACACGGCGCATTCGCGGATGTCGGGGTGGTCGGCGAGGCACAGCTCGACTTCGAGCGGGTAGACCCACTGGCCGGAGATCTTGATGAGGTCGTCGGCACGGCCGCGGAAGAAGTGGAAGCCGTCGGCATCGCGCACGAAACGGTCGCCGGTGTAGATCCAGCCGCCCTCGCGGATGGTCTCGGCGGATTTGTCCGGTCGGTTCCAGTACAGCGGCGTGTTGGAATCGCCGCGCACCCACAAGATGCCTTCCTCGTCGTCGGCGACGTCGCGGCCGTCCTTGTCGCGCAGTGCGACCTCGTAGCCTGGCACGCGCAGGCCGGCAGCGCCGAGCTTCTTCTGCTCGGGCCGGTTGGAGAGATAGATGTGCAGCACTTCGGTCGAGCCGAGGCCTTCGACGATTTCGAGGCCGGTGAGCGTCTTCCAGCCGTTGAAGACGTCCGCGGACAAGACCTCGGCCGCCGAAAGCGACATGCGCAGCGACGAGAAGTTGGTCTTGTCTGCCCCCTCCGCCTTTGTCAGTGAGGTGTACAGCGTCGGCAGGCCGAAGAAGACCGTCGGCTTGTATTGCTCGATCGCGGCAAAGATCGATGCAGGCTTCGGTTGGCCCGGCAGCAGCAGCGTCGTGGCACCCGCGGAGAACGGGAAGGTGACGGAGTTGCCGAAACCGTAGGCGAAGAAGATCTTCGGCACCGAGAAGCAGATGTCGCCGGGCGTCAGCTTCAGCACGTTCTGCGCAAAGGCGGCATCGCTGTAGGCCATGTCGTGCTGGAGATGCACGATGCCCTTGGGCCGGCCGGTCGAGCCGGAGGAGTACATCCAGAACGCCATCTCGTCGCGATGGGTGTCCGCTTCCGCGAGCTCGGCCGGGAACTGCGCGAGCCAGCTGGGCGCCGCGATCGCCGCAGGCGCGGCGTGGCTGCGCGCTTCGCCGTTGACGACGATCAGCGTGCGCAGGCAGGTCGCCGCGCAGGCCCCCGCATCGAAGCGTGTCGCGAATTCGGCATCCGCCACGGCGACCGCCGCGCCAGAATCGGCGAGATAGAATTGCAGCAGGTCCGGCGGCGTCAGCGTGTTGATCAGGAGCGGCACGAAGCCGGCGCGCACCGCGCCGAAGAATGCGGCCGGATAGGCCGGGGTATCGTCGAGGAACAGCAGCACGCGGTCGCCGCGCTTCAGGCCGAGCGACGCGAAACCGTTGCCCCAGCGGCAAGCTTCCGCGCAGAGCTCGGCATAGCTGCGCGTCCCCGCTGACCCGATCAGCGCGGGCTTGTCGCCGCGGCCCTTGGCGAGCTGGTCGAACAGCACGCGGCTGGCATTGTAGGTTTGCGGAATGGCAAAGCCGATTTCACGGGCGCCCGGGCTGTCGGCGGGCACCTGATCGCGGATCTCGCTGCTCATGCGGCATCTCCGCCGTTCTTCTCGGCCTCGTAGCGCGTCATGAAGGCGGGCGACATCGTGCGCAGCCGGGGGTCGTCGATGCGGCCGGAGCGGGTGATGTAGCTGTAGGCGAAGTCCATCAGGCCGAGCTGCATGTGCTGGGCGAAGTGCTCGTACCAGAACGCGGAGGTGCGCGCGGCATTGACGAGCTTCTGCACCACCGGCTTTCGCGCGGCCTGATAACGGTGCAGCGCGGTCGACAGATGCGCATCCGATTCCAGCGCCTTGACCAGCGCAATGGCGTCCTCGATCGCGAGCCGCGTCCCCGAGCCGATGGAGAAATGCGCCGAGTGCAGGGCGTCGCCGAGCAGCACCATGTTCTTGAACGACCAGTGCTCGTTCCAGACCCAGGGAAAGTTGCGCCAGACCGACTTGTTGGAGACCAGGCAGTGGCCGCCCAGCGTGTCGGCAAAGACCTCCTCGCAGACGCCCTTGCACTGCTCGGCATCCTTGTAGGCGAAGCCATAGGCCTGCCATGTCGCGTGGTCGCATTCGACCAGGAAGGTGCTCATGGTCGGGGAGTAGCGATAGTGATGGGCATTGAAGGCGCCGCGGTCCGTCTTCACGAAGGTCTGCGACAGGGTGTCGAAGCGTTTCGAGGTCCCGTACCAGACGAACTTGTTGGAGGAGTAGGACAGCGACGTGCCGAAATCGCCCTCATAGGCGCGCCGCACCAGCGAATTCAGCCCGTCGGCCGCGACGATCAGGTCGTGGCCGTTGAGCTGGTCGATGGCGTGGATCTGCGTGTCGAAGCGCGGCGTGACGCCGGCGTCGAGCGCGCGCTGCTGGAGGAACTGCAGGAGCTCCAGCCTGCCGATCGAGGAGAAGCCGACGCCGTCGATGGCGACGCTGTCGCCGTGAAGGTTCAGCGTGATGTTCTCCCAGCTCTCCATATGCGGCGCGATCGCATCGACCGTTTCGGGGTCGTCGGCGCGCAGGAATTCCAGGGCCTGATCGGAGAACACGACGCCAAAGCCCCAGGTCGCGTCGGCCGGGTTCTGTTCGAACAGGTCGACTTGATCCTCGGGGTGACGCTTTTTCCAGAGATAGGCGAAGTAGAGCCCACCGGGCCCCCCGCCAATCACGGCGATCCGCAACGTCTGCCTCCCTAATTGACAGTATACTTACTATCTAGGGGTACACTAATGTGCTCCGGCCGTCCGCGCCAGCGGAATTATCGAAGGCGGGGCGCGTCGAAGCTTACTCCCGGACACGCGCCAGGCGCGTGTCCGGGGCAGTGACGTTGCGAACCATAGCCAAACCGCGCGAGCTTGGCCATCCGGGGTCAGACGCAGCGCTTCACGTAGACGCCGTTCACCAGCACCCTGGTACAGCGGACCGCGGGAACCGGCTTGCGCACCACGACGGCCGCATTCGGCCCGGCACAGCCGGCGCGGTAGACGCCGCGGGCGCACACCACCGCGTTGGCATCGGTAGACTCAAAGGTCATGCTCGCGCCGAAGGCGAGGAGCGCGGCAGCAATAAGCAGAAATGAACGCATGTCTTTCTCCGGTCTTGTCGTGATCGAAATCGGTTACTTGCAAAGGGTTTGTCGCGGCAGGCGCGCGAAAATTCATTCGCGCGCGGCCGGTCGGTGGCGCGCGCTTGGCGCGCAATCACGCGCCGCTTATCGCGCCGCGAATGGCGCCAGCACTTCCTTGCAGGCGGGCGACAGCGACGCGGCATTGCTGGAGATGCATTGCACGATGCGGCCCCCGCCCGGTGCGACGCCGGCGCAGAGCGTGCGGATGTCGGCACCGCAGGCCGAGCGCACGATGAACAGCTCTTCGCGCGGCCGCAGCGGGCGCAGAGCGATGACGGCCGGCGCCGCCGCTGGTGCTGCCGCCGCTGGAGCTGCGCCCGCAGGCGCTGCCGTTGCAGCGGCGCCGCCGCCACCGGCCGCAGCGGTCACGGCCTTCTCGCAGGCCGGCGAAACCTTGGCCTTGTTCTTCTCGAGGCATTCGAGGGCGGGGGCGCCGCCCGGCGGCACGCTGGCGCACACCTTGGGATAATCGGCGCGGCACGCGCTCTTGACCGCGGCAATCTGCGTGCTGCTCGGCTGCTTTGACGCCGCCGCTTTCGGAGCGGCTGCGGCGGCGGGGGCGGCTTCAGTCTTTGCCGGTTCAGATTTGGCGGGCGCAGCTTCAGTCTTCGGCGCCGCAGCGGGCTCGACCGCGCGAACCGCGGTCTGGCATCCCGATGACAGGCTGGACATGTTCTTCTGGAGACATTGATACGCCTCCGCGCCACCGGGCGTGACGCTCGCGCAGTGTGCCATGAAGTCCGAGCGGCATGCGGAACGGATGGCGCTCTTCTGAGCCTCGGTCGGCGCTTGCGCGAATGCGCCTGTTGCAGTTGCGAAGAGCGTTGCCGCCAGCAGCGCGCGACGCGTTGATGCATGTTTCAACGTGTTGAACATTTGGGTAAATTCCCTGCCCTGTCGGTCACGCCGACAATTTTTAAATGTAATGCAAGCAATCATTGCGGGTGATGCCGCGTGCAGCATCATTGGCTGCCTCGGCCTCTACCGCAAGTAGATTATACGGGCGCAATTGCGACGTAACTAGAGCACGATCCGGAAAAGTGTGCCGCGGCTTTCCCTTGCGACAAACGCGGAACGCGTTGGCGCGGAGATCATGCTCAAACAATACGGCGTCAGAGCTTGACCATGCGCTTGCCGCGGTTCTCTCCCGCCAGCAATCCGATCAGCGCCTTCGGCGTATTCTCCAATCCGTCGATGATGTCCTCCTGCACCTTCAGCTTGCCGGATGCGACCCAGCCCTGGAGGTCGGCGAGCGCGCGCTGGCTCTCCTTCATGTAGTCCATCACGATGAAGCCCTGCATGACGAGCCGCTTCACCACGATCAGGCCGGGCACGCCGCGCGGGCCGTGCGCGGCAGGTGCGCCGTCATATTGCGAGATCGCGCCGCAGCAGGCGATGCGGCCGTAATTGTTCATCTGCGGCAGGCAGGCTTCCAGAATGTCGCCGCCGACATTGTCGAAATAGACGTCGATGCCTTTTGGCGCCGCCGCGCGCAGGGCCTTGAACACCGCGCCGTCCTTGTGGTCGACGGCGGCATCGAAGCCGAGCTCGGAGGTCAGCCAGTTGCACTTGTCTGCGCCGCCGGCGATGCCGACCACGCGACATCCCCTGATCTTGGCGATCTGCCCGACGATCGAGCCGACGGAGCCGGCCGCCGCGGACACCACGACGGTCTCGCCCTCTTTGGGCTTGCCGATCTCCAGCAGGCCGAAATAGGCGGTGAGGCCGGCGATGCCGAACACGCTGAGCAGATGCGTCATCGGTTCGAGCTTCGGCATTTTCGTGAGATGCTTTGCCGGCACCGCGGCAAACTCCTGCCAGCCGGTGTCGCCGAACACGATGTCGCCGGCAGCCAGCCCCGGCGCCTTCGAGCTGACGACCTCAGCGATGCCGCCGCCGGCCATCACGCTGTTGGCCTCGACCGCGGAGCGATAGGTCGCACCATGCATCCAGGCGCGGTTGGCGGCGTCGAGCGAGATGTAACGCACCTGCAGCAAGGCCTCGCCGTCCTTCGGCTCCGGCATCGCACCCTCGACCATCTTGAAGTGCTCGGCACCGAGCTTGCCGCTGGGCTTTTCGACCAGAAGAATCTGGCGATTGATGCTGCTGCTCATGGCGTTTCCTCTTCGTTTGCTTGACGATTATTGATGCAGCCACCGCAAAGAAAACGTGCAAGCCGCATTCGTTGTGCGCTGCATGAAGGCTAGATCGCGCCGACCCGTTTCGCAACGGGAACATCAGGCCATCGCGCGAGCACGCCAAGCGTGTTGCGTCGTCGTCATATCTGCGACATCATGAAGCGCCGGTGTAGGTGGGGGTAAGCGATGTCGAACAAGTTTACGCAATACATTCTGGCCGCGATGGTGCTGGGCATCGTCATGGGGGCGGCGATCTTCAACTTCCTGCCTGACACCAGAGCCGAATGGGCTTCCTCCATCAACCTGATCGCCATGATGTTCCTGCGCCTGATCAAGATGATCATCGCGCCGCTGGTGTTTGCGACGCTGGTCGGTGGCATCGCGCATATGGGCAGCGGCTCGCGGCTCGGGCGCATCTTCGCCAAGACCATGGGCTGGTTCGTCAGCGCGTCCTTCGTGTCGCTGCTGCTCGGCCTCGTCATGGTCAATCTGCTCCAGCCCGGCGCGAACTTCCCCGGCACGCTGCCGCAGGCGGGGCAATCGACCGGCTTGCCGGTCTCGGCCTTCTCGATCGAAAAATTCCTGACCCATCTGATCCCGACCTCGATCGCCGACGCCATGGCGCAGAACGAGATCCTGCAGATCGTGATCTTCGCCGTGTTCTTCTCGGTGGCGATGGGCTCGATGCCCGAACGGTCGAAGCCGATCCTGGCAATGATCGACGACGTCGCTCACATCATGCTCAAGGTGACGAGCTATGTGATGCTGTTCGCCCCGCTCGCGGTATGGGCCGCCATCACGGCCACTGTCGCCAAGAACGGCCTCGGCGTGCTGTGGAAGCTCGTCGTCTTCATGGGTGGCTTCTATCTCGCGCTTGGGATCCTGTGGGTCATCCTGATGATCGTCGGCTTTATGGTGATCGGGCCGCGATACAGCCATCTGCTGAAGCTGATCCGCGAACCCCTGATGATCGCGTTCTCCACCGCGAGCTCGGAAGCGGCCTATCCGAAGACGCTGGAGGGGCTGACCAAGTTCGGCGCGTCGTCGCGGATCTCGAGCTTCGTGCTGCCGCTCGGTTACTCCTTCAATCTCGACGGCACGATGATGTACTGCACCTTCGCGAGCATCTTCATCGCGCAGACCTACCACATCGAGATGTCGCTCGCGACGCAGCTGGCGATGCTCGCGACGTTGATGATCACCTCCAAGGGCGTTGCCGGCGTACCGCGCGCATCCCTCGTGGTGATCGCCTCGACGCTGTCGCAGTTCGGCATCCCCGAGGCAGGCCTGCTGATGATCATGGGCATTGACACGTTCCTCGACATGGGACGCAGCGCCACCAATGTCATCGGCAATTCGCTCGCGACCGCCGTGGTCGCGAAGTGGGAAGGTGAGCTCGGGCCCGAGCACGAGCTCGGACCCGGCGAAGCGACGACGCCGGACATGGTTCCGGGCGAACTGCCCGCGATGGCCGGCCATTGACGGGAGTGCATCATGCGCCTTTCAACGGCGATATCGGGTGGCCTGTTGCTGGCGGCGTGCCTGCTGGCAACCGGCGCCTCCGCCCAGACCGGCGGCAGCGAAGGGCTTAGCCCGACGCTGTCGGCCATCAAGAACAGGCACACCGTGCGGCTCGGCTATCGCGAAAGCTCGCCGCCGTTCTCCTTCCTCGACCAGTCGGGCCGTCCGATCGGCTACAGCCTCGAACTCTGCGAGGCCATCGTCGAGGAGATCGGCGTCGAGGTCGACGATCCCGATCTGAAGATCGACTACGTCAAGGTCACCTCGGACGACCGCATCGACGCCGTGCTCCAGAACAAGATCGACCTGGAATGCGGTTCGACCACCGCCAATGCCGAGCGGGGCAAGCGCGTCGCGTTCTCGCCTTTGATGTTCGTCGCCGGCACCAAGCTGATGGTGCCGAAGGCGTCAAAGGTCCAGTCGTTGACCGATCTGAAGGGCAAGACAATCGTGGTGACGAAGGGCACCACCAACGAGCAGGCGATCCAGGCGGCCGACAAGAAGCTTTCGCTCGGCCTCAACATCGTCACGTCGCCGGATCACGAGCAGTCGTACCAGATGCTCGTCGACGGCAAGGCAGATGCATTCGCGACCGACGACATCCTGCTCTCCGGCCTGATCGCGCGCCACAAGGCGCAGGACAAGTTCCGCGTCACCGGCGATTACCTGTCCTATGACCCCTACGGCATCATGTTCAGGAAGGGTGAGCCTCAGCTGACGGCGGTGGTCGACCGCACCTTCCGCAAGCTCGGCTCCAATCGCGATCTCGTTCCGCTCTACAACAAATGGTTCACCGCGCGGCTGCCCACCGGCGAACGCCTGAACGTGCCGATCTCCCTGCAGCTGGAGGAAGCCTTCAAGGCGATGGACGATTCCGCCAGCGCGAATAATTAGCGACGGTTTCTCTTACCCTCCCCTGGAGGGGGAGGGTCGATCGCGCGTAGCGCGAGCGGGGTGGGGTGATCTCTCCACGCGGGCACTGCTTCGGTGGAGAGACTGTCACCCCACCCCGCTGCGCATTCCGCTTCGCTCCATGCACAGCGACCCTCCCCCTCCAGGGGAGGGTGGGGATCTTCGCCGTGGCTATTGCGTTTCGTTCCCAAACACCCGATCCAGCGCCGCGTCATACGTCGCCTGCACCAGCTCCGGATGCAGCTTCGCCAGCGCTTCCATCATCACGCCGGAATTGATTTCCAGCACCCGCCACTCGCCATCGACACGGATCACGTCAATTGACGCAAAGGCGATGCCGATGGCGCTCGCGGCATCGGTCGCGAGCTTCACGCAGGCCGTACGAACCTTGTCGTCCTCCAGCAGCACCGGCTTTGCGCCGGCATCGAGATTGTGTCGCCAAGCCGACCCACGCTGCTTGCTGTAGACGACGAGTGGCACGTCATCGAGCAGGATCACGCGCACCTCTTGCTCGATCGCGACATAGGGCGAGATCACGAGTCCGGCGCTCATTGAAAAGACCTCGGCAGCCGCGTGGTCGAGTTCCGCCTCTGTCGTCACCTTGAACACCGAGCGCCCCGATGTTCCCTCGTTCGGCTTCACCACCACGCCTTGCGGTTGGTCGTGAAGCAGCTCGAGCATGGCGTCTCGCCAATTGGGGCCAACAACGTTCTTGCCCAGCTTTGGGTTGAGGAAGAGGCGATGCGGAATGCATGGCACGCCCTCAAGCGCCAGCACCTCGGCAGTGGCCGATTTGTCGTTGGCGAGGCGGTGCGCGATGGCGCTGTTGAGACCGATGTCGTAGCCGAACGCGAAGTGGCGCTTTGCGCGGCTGCGCATCGCGAGCAGCCAACCGCCGGCGCGGACATCGAGCGCGATGCCATGGGTCGCGCAATAGCGCCTGATCGCCTGGACGAAGATCCGCTCGCCGCTCGCCATGTGTTCAGTCGTTCCTGTCGCCAAAAGCCGCAAAAATGCGGGAAACGGCGCCAAACCGGGGTGAAAGTCAGAGCTATTCTTAATGAAATTCTCGCGAGCGCGACGGAAATTAAGTGCTGCAATCAGGCCCTGAAGGGAAAAGAAATTGCCCGCCGCGCATGCCCGGCAGCAGATTCATTAATGATGTGGCCATTTCCGCCGCAAATGCCGGTTTGAGCGGCATCAATTGCATCCGGAACGAGGTTGATTATTGGCCTCAATGGCGTAGATCACACACGCGAAATCCTCCGCCATGGCAATGGTGTCCGCCCCGCTTTCAGGGGCCGGGCAATGCTTTTGCCCTAAAACCGCAATTATTCGGAATATCGAAAATCATGAGCGCGTTTTACCGAGAGAAGGTTCTTTCCGTCCAGCACTGGACCGATACGCTGTTCAGCTTCCGCGCCACGCGCGACACCGGCTTCCGCTTCCAGAACGGCCAGTTCGCCATGATCGGCCTCGAGGTCGACGGCCGTCCGCTGCTGCGCGCCTACAGCATGGCGAGCGCCAACCACGAGGAAGAGCTCGAGTTCTTCTCGATCAAGGTTCAGGACGGTCCGCTGACCTCGCGCCTCCAGAAGATCAAGGAAGGCGATACCATCCTCGTCGGCCGCAAGGCGACCGGCACGCTGATCACCGACAACCTCATTCCCGGCAAGCGGCTGATGCTGCTCTCGACCGGCACCGGTCTCGCGCCCTTCGCCAGCCTGATCAAGGACCCCGAGGTCTACGACCAGTTCGACAGCATCGTGCTGGTGCATGGCTGCCGCCAGGTCTCCGAGCTTGCCTATGGCGAGAAGCTGGTTGCTTCCTTGCGCGAGGACGAGCTGTTCGGGGAGCTGCTGGCGGATAAGCTGATCTACTATCCGACCGTGACCCGCGAGCCGTTCAAGAACCGTGGCCGCATCACTGACCTCATCAACTCCGAGCAGATCTTCAACGATATCGGACAGGGCCCGCTCGACATCGAAACCGACCGAATCATGATGTGCGGCAGCCCGGCGATGCTGGAAGAGCTGAAGGTGATGTTCGAAGGTCGCGATTTCATCGAGGGAAGCGGCAACAAGCCCGGCCATTTCGTGATCGAGAAGGCGTTCGTCGAGCGGTAAGCGCCGTTCGGCTTTTGATTGGCGCTCCGTAGCCAAAACATCGGTGTCGTCCCGGGGCGCGCGACTTGTCCGCCGTAGCTCGAAGAGCGAAGGCGGAAGCGCGAGCCCGGGACCCATAACCACAGGAAGTGGTTTGGCGACGGCTAGTGGTTATCAGCTCGCGCCATAACCTCTCCCTGTGGTTATGGGTCCCCGCATTCGCGGGGACGTCAGTTGAGTGTGGGGCTGCCATTTCGCCTCTCACACACTCGCCAGCCATCCACGTCCCTCACCATCCTCCCCCGACTTTGTTATTGGCGCGTCTCGCGCGCCCCTTGTTATAAGCTCGCGCCAAAATCTCGCCGCGATGTTGCAATGCGAGAGGGGAGCTGCGCAAATCTTGTCCGTGATCGACCATGGTCCGCCGAAACCGACCGCCTTCGTGCTGGCGGGCGGCGGCAGTTTTGGAGCGATCCAGGTCGGCATGATGCATTCGCTAGCGCGGCACGGGGTCGTCGCCGATCTCGTCGTCGGCTCCAGCGTCGGCGCGATCAACGGAGCCTATTATGCTGGCAATCCCTCGCTCAAGGGCGTGCTGGGGCTGGAGGCGGTCTGGCGCGGCCTGAAGCGTCATGATGTCTTCCCGGTCACCTGGAAAAGCCTCGCCGGATTCATGTGGCGGCGCGATTTCCTGATTCCCCATGACGGCATCCGCAAGCTGGTCGAGGACCACATCCCCTATCGCAACCTCGAGGATGCCGTGCTTCCGGTGCACATCGTCACCACCGATTTCGTCTCCGGAGAGAGCGTGGTGTTGTCGGAGGGGGCGACGGTGGACGCGATCCTGGCGTCCACTGCGATCCCCGGCGCGTTCTCGCCGGTCTACTACCGCAATCGTTTCCTGGCCGACGGCGCGCTCTCCTCGAACACGCCGGTCCGGGTCGCGATCAAGAAAGGCGCAAAACGGCTGGTCGTGCTGCCGACCGGACACGCCTGCGCGGTGAAGGACCCGCCGGTGGGCGCGGTTGCCAATGCCCTGCATGCGCTGACGCTGCTGATCGCCCGGCAATTGGTGGCGGAGCTCGAGGGGGTGGCGTCCGACATCGAATATGTCGTGGTGCCGCCGCTCTGTCCGCTGGTGGGATCGCCCTACGATTTTTCGCGGACCGACGACCATATCGAGCGTGCGGTCGCGAGCACCGATGCCTGGCTGGCGCGAGGCGGCCTCGAGCAGCACGGCGTCATTCCGCACGAGGCGCAGCCTCATGGTCACTGATTTGTCATTTCATTTGAATCTATTGCACTGCGAAGCCCGCCGCGGGATGGATTGATTTGCGGCATCCGGATTCGGTAGCCTCAAGGCGGGGTCCGCGTCATAACCATGGACGTGGCGCGGGCGTATCATGCCCTGTCAGACTGACGAGAGGGATGTGGTCGTGGCCAACGATAACAAGACGCAAGCTTCGCCCGAAGGGCTGATGGAAACCCTGCTGCTGCCGTTCTCGCCGCGCTTCATCGTGCTGACCATCTGCGCGGTCGTCACCGCGCTGCTGATCGGCATCGGTCTCGCCGATGGCAAGATCTTCGACATCCTGCTGATCCCGATCCTGATCTTTGGCGCGCTGACGCTGCTCGGGGTCCGCGACCTCATGCAGAAGGGCCATGCGGTTCTGCGCAACTACCCGATCTCGGCGCACATCCGTTTTCTGCTCGAAGAGATACGCCCCGAGATGCGGCAGTATTTCTTCGAGAGCGAGAAGGACGGCATGCCGTTCTCGCGCGATATCCGCGCGGTGGTCTATCAGCGCGCCAAGATGGAGCTCGACAAGCGTCCGTTCGGCACCCAGGAGGACGTCTACCGCGAGGGTTACGAGTGGATGCATCACTCGGTCTCGCCGAAGACGCACGCCGAGGAGAAGTTTCGCGTCCCCATCGGCGGCCCCGATTGCGCAAAGCCATATTCGGCATCGGTGTTCAACATCTCCGCGATGAGCTTCGGCGCGCTCAGCCCGAACGCCGTGCGCGCGCTCAATGCCGGCGCCAGGAAGGGCGGCTTCGCGCATGACACCGGCGAGGGCGGCTTCAGCCCCTACCATCGCGAGATGGGCGGCGACATCATCTGGGAGATCGGCTCCGGCTATTTCGGTTGCCGTCATCTCGACGGCACGTTCGATCCCGAGGCGTTCGCGCGCGTCGCGAGCCAGGACCAGATCAAGATGGTCGAGCTCAAGATCAGCCAGGGCGCCAAGCCCGGCCATGGCGGCGTGCTGCCGGCCGCGAAGGTGTCGGAGGAGATCTCAAAAATCCGCGGCGTCACGATGGGCGAGGACTGCATCTCGCCGGCCTCGCACCGCGCCTTCTCGACGCCAACAGGCATGATGCAGTTCATCGCCGAGATGCGACGCTTGTCCGGCGGCAAGCCGGCCGGCTTCAAGCTATGCATCGGTCATCCCTGGGAATTCCTGGCGATCTGCAAGGCGATGCTGGAGACCGGCATCTATCCTGATTTCATCGTCGTTGACGGCAATGAAGGCGGCACCGGCGCGGCGCCGCTGGAGTTCATGGATCACCTCGGCATGCCGATGCGCGAGGGCGTCAATTTCGTCCACAACGCGCTGGTCGGCATCAATGCGCGCGACCGCATCAGGATCGGCGCGTCCGGCAAGATCGCGACTGCCTTCGACATGGCGCGGGCGATGGCGATCGGCGCCGACTATTGCAACTCGGCGCGCGGCTTCATGTTCTCGCTGGGTTGCATCCAGTCGCTGAGCTGCCACACCGACCGCTGCCCGACCGGGGTTGCGACCCAGGACCCGACGCGTGCGCGTGCGCTCTACGTGCCGCTCAAGATCGACCGCGTGCATAATTATCACCATGCCACGCTGCACTCGCTCACCGAGCTGATCGCCGCGGCCGGTCTCGAACACCCGCAGCAGCTGCGCCCGATCCACTTTAGCCAGCGGACATCGACCACCCAGGTGCGATCCTTTGCACAGCTCTATCCGTCGCTGCGTCCGGGCGAGCTGCTCGAAGGCACCGAAGATCCGCGCTTCCGTGAAGCCTGGCAGATGGCGCGGGCGGAGACGTTCCAGCCGGCGCCGTAGGGGTCACCGCATGATACGGCCGCATCCTGCGGCGGTGAAAATTCATCGGGGATTGTGGTTGTGTTTTAACGTCTGTGTCAGCTTGGGGTGTAGATTGGCCCCATGGACGAGCGACGCGACAAAGCTAGGCGCCGCGTGCTGAAAGCCGGAACCATCGAGTTCGGCGGCGGCGCGATCGACTGCACCATCCGTAATTTCTCCGACACCGGCGCCGCGCTCGATGTCACCAGTCCGGTCGGTATCCCCGAGCGGTTCACCCTGGTCATCCAGGCCGACGGAACGCATCTCGCCTGCACGGTCGTCTGGCGCAAGGAGAAGCGGATCGGGGTGCGGTTCGGGTGATGGGTGCGCGTTTGGCGCGAGCGCGCACCACAAGCTCCGCTGTCGTCCCGGGGCACGACAAAGTCGCGCGCTTAGGGCGCGCTTGTCCGGGACGACGGGTGGAGGGTTGGGTGCGCGATCACCCCGTCTCGACCTCACTCAACCGGCCCGCCAGAATCTTGTCGATCCTGCGTCCGTCGAGATCGACCACCTCGATATGCCAGCCGGCGAAGTCGAAGGCATCGCCGACATTAGGCAGCACGTTGAACTGTTGCAGCACCAGGCCCGCCACCGTGTTGTAGCGGTGCGGCGGCAGCTCGACGCCGAGCAACTCGCCGAACTCGTCGACCGGCATCCAGCCGGAGACCAGCAGCGAGCCGTCATCGCGCCTGACATAGGCCGGCTCCGGCGGTCCCTCCTCGGAATGGAAGGCGCCGACGATCGATTCCAGAATGTCAGCCGTCGTCACGATACCCTCGAAGGCGCCGTATTCGTCGTAGACCAGGCCGACATGAACCGGAGCGGCTTTCAGGATCGCCAGCACGTCGCGGGCGTCGGCTGATGCCGGAATGCCGGGCGCCTCGCGCACCAGCGCTCGCAGATCCGGCGTGCGCTCGTTCATGTAGGCGACCAGCAGGTCCTTGGCCTGGAGCACGCCGATCGGCTTGTCGCGATCGCCGTCCGAGACGGGAAAGCGCGAATGCGGGCTCTTCGCGATGATCGCTTGAATGGCCTCCGGCGTATCGTTCAGATCGATCTCGTTGACCTCCGTGCGCGGCGTCATGATTGCGCCGACCGGCCGGTCGCCGAGCCGCATGACGCCCGCGATCATCTCCTTTTCGCCCGACTCCAGCACGCCCGCGTTCTCGGCTTCGCTGACGAGGTGATGGATCTCGTCCTCCGAGACCTTCTCCTCGGCCTTGCCGCCGCGGCCGAGCAGCGTGAGGATCAGCTTGCCGGAGAGATCGAGCAGGAAGACGAGCGGTAGCGAGATTCGCGCCAGAACGTGCATCGCGGGCGCGACCTTGACCGCGATGCTCTCGGGGTCGCGCAGCGCCACCTGCTTCGGCACCAGTTCGCCGACGATCAGGGTGGCGTAGGTGATGAGCGTGACGACGATGCCGACGCCGACGATGTCGGCAATCCCTGAGGACAGGCCGAGCTCGACCAGCCATTGCGTCAGCCGCTGTCCGAGCGTCGCGCCGGAGAACGCGCCGGAGAGCACGCCGACCAGCGTGATACCGATCTGCACCGTCGAGAGGAACTTTCCGGGGTCGGCCGCCAGCGTCAGCGCCCGCTCGGCGCCGCGCACCCCCTTGGCCGCGAGCAGCGACAGCCGGGCCGGGCGGGACGAGACCACGGCCAGCTCGGACATGGACAACAGGCCGTTAATGACGATCAGGACGACGACGATGATGATTTCGACGGACAACATTGTGCGCAAGGAGAAGGGATACTTGACCCGGCGAACGCCGGACCAAGCCCCTTATATATGAACTCGATGCACAATTTGTCCGGTTCCCGACCAAATTGCCGCAGGCGGGATCAAGCGCTCTCGCCCGGGTTTTCGAGGCTGAACGTCTCCGACTGCTCGTCATATGCGAACAGCTCGCCATAACGTCCCCAGGACACGACGGTCCTGAGCGTCTCGTCCGCATAGTCCTCGGACATGTAATCTTCGAGCTCGTTGCGGAACCGTGCCGCGGGGGCGGTATGGGAGGGACGTTCGTCGAGCACGCGGCGAATCAATCCCATCACCGGCACGTAAGTGACGAGATGTTCGGCGAACAGCTTCTTGCGTGCGTCGGTTTCGAGATGGGCAAAACGCTTGCCCGTGTCGGTGAGCATCAGGTCACCTTCGCTCAGCTGGGCGAAGCGCAGCAGTTGCAGGGACTCGCCGAGGTGGAGGATCTCGTCGGCCTCGAGCTGGAGCTGGCTTGCGAGCACGGGCAGGTCGGCGTGTCCGTGATAGGGCGGCCCCGCCAGCGTCTCGATCAGGCCCGACAGCACGTTGGACGAGACGTGGTGCAGGGTCATGCCGACACCGGAGCCGAGGATGCCTTCGACGGGGGGCGCCTTCGGTTCGGCGCGTTGGGTCATGCGCGCGTAGATGTTGTCGACGAGCTGCCGGAAATGGGGGTCGAGCCGGTTGCGCGGATGCGGCATGTCGACCTTGATCTCGGCGGCGACACGCCCTGGATTGGATGAGAACACCAGGATGCGATCGCACATCAGGACCGCCTCCTCGATATTGTGCGTCACCATCAGGATCGATTTGATCGGCAACCGGCCCTCGATCCAGAGGTCGATCAGGTCCGTGCGCAGTGTCTCGGCCGTGAGGACGTCGAGTGCCGAGAACGGCTCGTCCATCAGCAGGAGGTCCGGATGCACCACCAGCGCGCGGGCGAAGCCGACGCGCTGCCGCATGCCACCCGACAGTTCCTTCGGGAAGGCGGACTCAAACCCGTCAAGGCCGATCAGGTCGATCGCAGCAAGAGCGCGCTTGTGGCGCTCGGTGGCATCGACGCCCAGCGCTTCGAGCCCGAGCTCGACGTTCTGGAGCACGGTCAACCAGGGAAACAACGCGAATGACTGGAACACCATGGCGACGCCGTTCGGTGGCCCGACGATGATCTCGCCGCGACAGGTCGCCTGTCCCGCAGACGGGCTGACCAGACCGGCGATGATCCGCAGCAAGGTGGACTTGCCGGAGCCGGAGCGGCCGAGCAGGCCGACGATCTCGCCCGAGCGGATCGTCAGGTCGACCTTGTCCAGCACCAGGAGCTGTTCGCCGCTGCCTTTCGGGAAGGATCGGCAGACACCGCGGATGTCGATGAGCGGAGAGGGTTGATCGAGCATGAGGGTCTCCTCGTCAGCCGAGCCGCAGGCGACGCTCGCCGAAGGCATAGAGCGGCCGCCAGACCAGACGATTGAACAACGTCACCAGAATGCACATCGTGGCAATTCCGAGCACGACGCGCGGGAAGTCACCGGCTTCCGTGGCGGAAGCAATATAGGCACCGAGCCCGGTGGCCTTCAGATGCGTGTCGCCCCAGCTTGCGACCTCCGCGACGATCGACGCATTCCAGGAGCCGCCGGACGCCGTGATCGCGCCGGTGATGTAATAAGGAAAGACGCCGGGCAGTATCACCTTGAACCACCATCGCCATCCCCGGAGATGGAAGCTGCCGGCGGCTTCGCGCAGATCGGTCGGAAAGGCGCTCGCGCCCGCGATCACGTTGAACAGGATGTACCACTGCGTGCCCAGGATCATCAGCGGGCTCAGCCAGATGTCTGGATTGAGCTTGAAGCTGACAATGGCGACGACAAAGACGGGGAAGGCGAGATTGGCCGGGAAGGCCGCCAGAAACTGGGCCAGCGGTTGGATTCGTTCGGCGAGCTTCGGGCGAAGCCCGATCCACACGCCAACCGGCACCCAGATCAGCGTGGCGAGGCTGATCAGGATGGCGACGCGCAACAACGTGATGAGCCCGTCCCTGATGACGACGAGAACGTCGGACATTCCGAGACTGGCCGAGAGATAGCGATAGGTCAGCCAGGCGGCATAGGCCGTGCCGGCGAGGATCAATGCGATCCAGACCGTATCGACGAGGCGTGACGTCTGGTCTTTACCTGGTGCCGCGGGCGGCAGCTTTGGCAGCGGAATGCGCAAGTTCGAGATCGCGCGGTTCAGCGCCGCGAAAGGAAGGGTCAGCGCACGCAGCGCCCGAGTCCGGCGGAACAGGTCGAGCATCCAGGAGGCCGGCGCCTCGCCTGAGGCGGTCTGCTCGAAGCGGAATTTGTCGGCCCAGGCGACGATGGGGCGGAACAGCAGCTGATCATAGGCGATGATCACGAGCAGCATCGCCAGCATGGCGTAGAGGATCGCCGGCAAATCCTGCTGCTGAATTGCCATCGCGACATAGGAGCCGATGCCCGGCAGCGTCACCGTGGTGTTGCCGACCGTGATCGCCTCCGAGGCCACCACGAAGAACCAGCCGCCCGACATCGACATCATCGCGTTCCAGATCAGGCCGGGCATCGCGAAGGGGACGTCGAGGCGCCAGAAGCGCTGCCAGCCGGACAAATGGAAGCTTTGCGTGGCCTCTTCCAGATCCTTCGGAACGTTGCGGATCGACTGGTACAGGCTGAACGTCATGTTCCAGGCCTGGCTGGTGAAGATCGCGAACACCGAGGCGAGCTCGGCGCCGAGCACCTGCCCCGGAAACAAATTCATGAAGAACACGACGGTGAAGGTGAGGAAGCCCAGGATCGGGACGGATTGCAAAATATCCAGCAGCGGGATCATCACCAATTCGGCTCGCCGGCTCTTGGCTGCGATCGCCGCGTAGATGAAGGTGAAGACCGTCGAACAGACGATGGCGAGCAGCATCCGTAAGACGGTGCGCAAGGCGTAAAGCGGAAGGTTTGCCGGATCGAGCGTGACCGGTGCGCGCTCGAGCTCGGACAGCGGCACCGTGGTCTGCTCGCCGCCATAGACGATCAGGACCATGGCGCCGATCACGAGGATCAGCGCCGCGACGTCCCAGACATTGGGGAGTAGCGCCCGGCCGATCGCGGCCGTGCGGATATCTCTCGGCTTCATAGGCCCGCCCTTGGGCTGGAATTTTGGGCTAGAACTCTGCGTGCAGGCGGCCCGAGAAGATCGAGACCGGCCCGCGGTCGGCGTTATAGGCCGGGTTTGTGATCAATTGATAGTCCGCGGTCAGCGTGACGTTCTTGTTCACCGAATAGGCATAGTAGGCCTCAAGGATGCGCTCCTTGCGGTAGTTGAGAGCGCCGTCGCCGATGAGAACACCGAGGCCGCCGGCGGCCAGGAAGTCGCGATAATCCTGCGAGATGGCATTGACCGCGCCGCCGATGCCGACGACGTCGTCAGGCCGGCCCCATTTCGTGCCCTTGATCGACAGTCCGCCGGCTAGGCTGCTGTTGATGTCGGTGAAGGCGAGTGTTTCGGTCTTGCCGTCGTTCCAGCTCCAGCGGCCGAACAGCCCGATATCTTCTGTGATCGCCTGCTCGAGGTTGACGACGTAGCCGACCTTGAGGCGGCCGCGGCGGGTCTGCGCGATGTCGAGATTGAGCGCAGGATTGTCCAGCGTCTCGCGGAAGCTGCCCATGTTGGCGCTGTCGACCCAGCCCATGGTCCTGAGCTTGCCAGGTTGGCCGAGCAGCGAGAACCGCGTCTCCAGCTCGATCGCGTACTGACCGCGTTCCCCGACCCTGGTGTCGAAATGATTCGAATTGGACTCCGCGACCATCAGGAAATAGCCGCCGCGCAGCGCCCATTGCTTCTGGTTGAGCTCGGCGGTGACGCCATAGGTGAGACCGACCTTGTCGGCGGAATAGTCGAAGGCGCCCGGCGCCCACAGCGACCAGTTCATGAAATCCTTGCGGGTGTCCTTGGCAAAGGCATTGCCGTCGAACACGTCGATCACCGCGAACTTGCCGGCCTGCACTGTGAGGCGGGAAATGTCGACCTTCTGCGCAAGCTGCAATTGGCCGCTCGCGAGCTCTTCCTGCTCGCCGCCAAAGCCGAACGTCTGGCGCACGAACAGCCGCGAGGTGTTGTAATGCGGATAGGGGAAGTTCGACTTCTGCGCTTCGCCGTTGGGGAAGCCTGCCGCGCCCACCGTGTCGTTCAGTCCAAATCCCTGGAGCAGTTCGGGATTGTAGTAGACCTCGCCGCCGTCCCACAGCCGCGCGTTCAGGAACAGGCTGTTGCTCCAGGTCGCCTTGGCCTGGGTTGAAGGCGAGAGCGAGTTTGTTCCGCTGTAGAGAGCGGGGAACGACGGATAGCCTTGCGGCAGATAAGTGCTCTGACCGTGAATCTCCCAGCGATCCGATTCCGTGTCGATCAGGGAGCTCTTCGGATTGTAGCTCGGCATGCCCGGCCAATCGACCTTGCGGTTGAGCCCGAGCCTGATCGACTGGAAGTCGAGCGACGAGGAGGTGTATTGGGCCCCCGTGGAGAAGGCGACGTTGGCGCCGTCGAAGCGGCTATAGAGATATTCGAGCCGTGCGCTCCAATGCGGCGCGAAGCCGTATTCGATGCCGGCACCCGCGATCCAGCCGGGCCGCGTGTTCAGGATTTTCGGGACGTCGCCCGCGGCCGGCGTGTCGAAATAGCGCTCGCCCATCCACGCAAAGCCGCCGGTGGCATAGACGAGCCATGGACCGCTGGTGTAGCCGACGCGGCCGCGCAGGCTGGCGGTGTAGTCCCACTGCTGGATGACCGTGTTGGCAGGTGTCGCGAGGAAGGAAACGATCGAGTTGGAGGTGATGTAATTGGGAAACGAAAAATCGCCTTCGACGCCGACGAGCCAGCCGGAGTTGAGCCGGTAGTTGTAGCCGGCCTGCACGCCGCCGATCATGCCGCTGAAGACGCCGCTGCCGTTGATCGCGGTGCCGTCGTTCAGCGCGAAGCTGGACGAGCCACGGCTGTAGCCGGCATGCGCGCCGATATAGAGGCCGGTCCAGTCATAGACCGCTTTCAGCGCCGGCGCCTTCAGCGGCAGATCGGCCGCGTGTACGGCGGCGGGAAAAGCCAGCACGCCCGAGGCAATCGCCGCGGCCGTTCGCAAATACCGGTGTCGGTGACCTCTCAACTTCAAAACGCACGCCCCCAAACGCGAATGTGTCCCATTCGCCGCGATATCCCTGCAGATTCGCGGCGGCCCTGTCACGAAGTCTTGGTTGTTCACGCGATCGGACCAGACGATCCCGATTCGACGCGATTTCTTCCCAAGCCCCTGTGCCTGCTATCAACCTTATTGCGATTAATTCGCAATAGCAACTGGCGCCGATTGCCGCAGCGGATGGTTCGCACTCTTGTGTGACGGAGCTGCAACAAATTCTCAGGTCCAAAATGAATGACCCGCCCGGGGGGACAGCCGGGCGGGTCGGGGGCACGACACGGGGTGGATGAGGCGCCCGTGTCGAACGCAGGATCCACGTGAGATCGGCCTCAGGTACCCAAATCAGTAGCAAGAACGAACGCGGCCGACGTACTGGCCAAAGGCGTTGTACTGGGCGACCCAGCCGCAGCGGTGATAGCCGTAGTAATAGGGGTCGTTGCTGGCGGCGATCGCGGAGCCGACGACGGCGGCGGTGGCGATGCCGGCACCCACACCCCAGACCCAGCCGGGCTGCTTGGCTTCGGCCGAGGAGGTGGTCGACACGATGCTGCCGGTAACGGCGAGGGCAGCGAGCGCGACGGCGGCAATCCTGGTCTTGATCGACATGTGAAACTCCATCCGGGTTGAGGCGGTCCGTTGTGGCCCGCGTGCCCAGTTGGACGGAGGCTTGTCGCGTCCGGTTCGAATCCCGCAAAAGCAGGCGTGTAGCCCGGCTGTTTCCTGAATGATTCCAGTCGGATGCGAGCTAGCCGAGAGGCCCTTTGGCGAGCCTGTTCACGTCGAAGTTATCGACCTCGGCGAGCAGCTCGCAAAAGGCGCGTGCCCCCTGATCGACGAGCTGCTCACCCTTCTCGGGGACGGCCAGCGTCGCATTGCCGATCGCCCCGCTCGTGTGGAGATCCTGCGCCTGCCAGGCGAACGGCGCGGGCCGCTGCGTCGACAGCCAGCGATACTGCTTGTCCATGGCGATGCTGCTCGCGGGAAAATCCGCGATCGCATCCTTGCGCACCTGATCGGGATAGCGCGCCAGCATGATCGACGTCTCGACGGCGCCGCCGTGAATGCCGTGGCGCACTTCATCCGCCGGGAACAGTTTCTCCGCGCCCGACAGCCGCGACCACGACGTCGTCACCACAAAGAGCTTGCGATGCGCGCGAAGATCCTGCGCGACCAGCATCATTGCCGCGCTGTTGCCGCCATGGCTGGTGATGATGACGAGCTTCTTCAAGCCGCGCCGCGCGACGTCCTCGCCGATTGCGGTCCATCGCTTCAGCGCCACCTCGGTCGGCAGCGTCTGCGTGCCCGGAAAGTCGATATGCTCGGTGGAAATCCCGACCGGTTCAACGGGCAGGAACGTCGCCGGAACATTTGCGGGCAACAGCTCGCGCACGCGCGCGAGATACGCGTCCGCGATCAGCACGTCGGTCTCGAGCGGCAGATGCGGGCCGTGCTGCTCGGTCGCCGCCAGCGGCAGCACCGCGATCCAGCGCGACACGTCTGCAAGGCTCCCATCGGCCCAGTTGATGTCGATCCAGTCGCGGGACGGCGTCATCGTGGTTTCTTTGCCCGAATTTGTCGCGTATTTTGGGGTTATCAGGGGACGCGGGCCTGGCCGGCTCGCGTCCCCGAACTTCATGCGGTTCTATCGCGTTGCCCTCACATCGGCCAGCCACGATCGACGGAGTGCCATCATGACCCCCTCTCATCTGCGGCGAGCGTTAACGGCGAGCTTGATGGCCGCTTTCGTCTCTCTCGCGCCGGTGCGTGCAGAGACGCTGGACAAGGTCACCTTCGGCACGAACTGGGTCGCCGAGGCGGAGCATGGCGGTTTCTTCCAGGCGGTCGCCGACGGCACCTACAAGAAATACGGGCTCGACGTCACCATCGTTCCCGGCGGTCCGAACGAGAACAACCGGATGCTGCTGATCGCCGGCAAGATCGATTTCTTCATGGCCGCGAACACGCTGATGTCGTTCGACGCGGTGGCGAATAACGTCCCCGTCGTCACCATCGCAGCGGTCTTCCAGAAGGATCCGCAGGTGATGCTGACGCAGCCGGACGCCAAGGTCGCCAAGATCGAGGATCTCAAGCCGCTGACTTTGTTCGTCTCCAAGGAGGGCATGACCAGCTACTTCCAGTGGCTGAAGTCCGAATACGGCTTCAACGAGAAGAACGTCCGTCCCTACAATTTCAATCCGCAGCCCTTCATCGCCAACCCCAAGAGCGCGATGCAGGGCTACGTCACCTCCGAACCCTTCGCGGTCGAGAAGGCCGCCGGCTTCAAGCCGAATGTGCTGCTGCTCGCCGATTACGGCTTCAACACCTATTCGACCCTGATCGAGACCCGCCGCGACATGGTCGAGAAGAAGCCGGACCTGGTGCAGCGCTTCGTCGATGCCTCCATGGTCGGCTGGTACAATTACATCTACCGCGACAATTCCGCGGGCAATGCCATGATCAAGAAGCTCAACCCGGAGATGACCGACGAGCTGCTCGCCTATTCCGTCGCCAAGATGAAGGAATACGGCATCGTCGATTCCGGCGAGTCCTTGAAGAACGGCATCGGCGCGATGAGCGACGAGCGCTACACGTCCTTCTTCAACAAGATGGTGAAGGCCGGCGTCGTGAAGGCGGATCTCGACTTCCGCAAGTCCTATACGCTGCGCTTCGTCAACAAGGGCGTCGGCGTCGAGCTGCGCCCGAGCAAGCCGTAGCGCAAGGTCCATGTCATCCGTCAAAAGCTCGTCCGGGGTCGAGGCCGGACTGACGGCTCTCGCCGTCAGCCTGCGCGGCGTGACGAAGGCGTATGACAATGGCGTCATGGCGCTCGGCCCGCTCGACCTTGCCGTTCGCAAGGGCGAGTTCATCTCGCTGTTGGGCCCGTCCGGTTGCGGCAAGTCCACTGCGCTGCGCCTGATCTCAGAGCTCAGCGCGCCATCGTCCGGCATCGTGCGGGTGGCGCGCCACGAGGGCGATGTGCTGCCGGGGCATGGCATCGGCTTCGTGTTCCAGGAGCCGACGCTGATGCCCTGGACCAGCGTGCGCGAGAATGTGCGGCTGCCCTTGAGGCTCGCAGGCGTTCCGAAGGCGGAGGCGCGCGCGCGGGCAGATGAGGCATTGGCCAGCGTGGGTCTTGCCGATTTCGCCGATGCTTTCCCACGCGAGCTCTCCGGCGGCATGAAGATGCGAGTGTCGCTGGCGCGTGCGCTCGTCACCGACCCTGATATCCTCCTGATGGATGAGCCGTTCGCCGCGCTCGACGAGATCACGCGCTTTCGCCTCAACAACGACCTGCTCGCGCTGTGGCGAGCCCTGGGCAAGACCGTCATCTTCGTCACCCATTCGGTGTTCGAATCCGTCTACCTGTCGCAGCGGGTCGTGGTCATGACCGCGCGGCCCGGCCGCATCCAGGCCGATATCCGCATCGAGACGGTCGAGCCGCGCGGTGAGGAGTTTCGGACCTCGGCCGCCTATTCCAATTATTGCCGGAAAGTGTCGGCCGCGCTGGCGCCGTCCTATTCGGGAAAATCGATGCTATGAACGCGCAAGCTACCGTCACCGCAAAACCATCCGGCGCGCAACGCGCGATGCGCTTCGTGCTTCCCGTCATCGTGTTCGCAGCCGGACTCGCGGCCTGGGAACTGGTCGTCCGCATCAAGGACATCCCGCCTTACGTTCTGCCAGCACCCTCCGTCATCTTCCTGACCTTGATCAAGGACTGGGCGGTGCTGTCACAATCGCTCGCGACCACGCTGCTGACCACGCTCGAAGGTTTTGTCGCCGCCAGCATCGGCGGCATCGCGCTGGCGCTGCTGTTCAACCAGTCGAAATGGGTGGAATATTCGCTATTCCCCTATGCAATCGTCCTCCAGGTGACTCCTGTCATCGCGATTGCACCGCTGCTCCTGATCTATCTGGAGCAGCAGACCGCGGTCGTCGTCTGCGCCTTCATCGTTGCCTTTTTCCCGGTGCTGTCCAACACCACGCTCGGGCTGAATTCGGTCGATCGCAACCTTGCCGGCCTGTTCCAGCTCTATGGCGCCTCGCCGCCGCAAACCCTGCGCTTCCTGAAGCTGCCGGCGGCGCTGCCCTATATCCTCGGGGGCCTGCGCATTGCCGGCGGCCTGTCGCTGATTGGCGCGGTCGTGGCTGAGATTGCGGCCGGAACGGCCGGCGCAGGCTCCGGACTCGCCTACAGGATCGCCGAATCCGGCTATCGATTGAACATACCCCGCATGTTCGCAGCGCTGCTGCTGTTGTCGCTGGCCGGGATTGTCATCTATGGGGTGCTGGCGCTAGTTTCCCACCTCGTTTTACGGCGCTGGCACGAGAGCGCGCTTGGAAAGGAAAACTGATGACTACCGGTTCGATTTCGTCCGAAAAGATCGACCTTCTGATCTATGGGCCGGTGCGGCCAATTCTCGACAACGGCTTTTCCGATCATTTCGTCGTGCACAAGGCGGAGACCCGGGGCGATCTCGAGCGGCTGACACCGGCGATCCGCGAAAAAATCCGCGGCGTGGCGGTGACCTATCACACCGTGCGTGCCGACAGGGACTCGCTGTCGCAATTGCCCAAGATCGAGATGGTGGCGAGCTTCGGCGTCGGCTACGACCACGTCGACGCCAAATACGCGGCCGAGCACAACATCATCGTCACCAACACGCCCGACGTGCTGACCGAGGAGGTCGCCGACGTCGCGATGGGTCTTCTGATCTCCACCGTGCGTGAGTTCATCAAGGCCGACCGCTACGTCCGCTCCGGCCTCTGGCAGACGCAGAACTATCCGCTCAGCGTCGGCTCGCTGCGCGACCGCAAGGTCGGCATCGTCGGCATGGGCCGGATCGGCCAGGCCATCGCGCGCCGGCTCGATGCCTCGCTGGTGCCGGTGGTCTACCACTCCCGCAATCCGTCGAAGGACGTCTCCTACAAGCACTATCCCGATCTGATCGAGATGGCGAAGGCGGTGGACACGCTGATGGTGATCGTGCCCGGCGGCGCCTCGACCAACAAGATGATCAATGCCGAGGTGCTGAAGGCGCTCGGTCCGCGCGGCGTGCTGGTCAACGTGGCGCGCGGCTCGGTGGTCGACGAGGCGGCGCTGGTCCAGGCGCTGAAATCAGGCACCATCCTCGCCGCCGGTCTCGACGTGTTCGCGGCCGAGCCGAGCGTACCGGACGAGCTCAAGACCATGCAGAACGTCGTGCTGCTGCCGCATATCGGCTCGGCGTCGGTGGTGACGCGCAACGCGATGGATCAGCTCGTGGTCGACAACCTCAAGTCCTGGTTCGCCGGCAAGGCGCCGTTGACGCCGGTTGCGGAAACGCCGTTCAAGGGGCGCTGATGAGAGGTCTTCGGGTCGTTGCATTCGCCGTCGCGGCCTGCGTGGCCGCGATCGGCATCGCGCATGCGCAGGATGCGACGACCCTGAAGAAGACGATGCCCGGGCAGTGGGAGCTCTCGACCACCGAGCGCAGCAAGACCTGCGTCGTCACGATGAAGGGCGATGCCGCGGCGCAGGGTTTCAAGCTGGAGCTGGAGCCGGCCTGCAAGACCACGCTGCCCTTTACGAAGGATATCGTTGCCTGGAGCGTCAGGGGCCTCGACATCGTTCGTTTGCAGGACGCGACCGGTGAAGCCGTGATCGACTTCACCGAGGTCGAGGCCGGCATCTTCGAAGGCCTGCGGCAGGGCGAGGGCGTCTACATCCTCCAGGATCTCGCCGCCGCCCGCTCGATGGCCAAGTCGATGGACCAGATGATCGGCGACTGGTCGATGGTGCGCGGCAACGGCCAGCCGGTGTGCGGGCTGACGCTGACCAACACGGAAGCCGGCCCGGACAATTTCCAGGTCTTCGTCAAGCCGAAATGCGATCCGGCGATCGCTCAGTTCAATCCGGCGCAATGGCGGCTCGAGCGCGGCCAGATCGTCCTGATGTCGAAATCAGGCGAGGCCTGGCAGTTCGAGGCCGATGACAACGCGCAATGGCGGCGCGTCCCCGATACCGCCGATCCCCTGATCATGCTGCGGCAATAAATCTTCCGGTCGATGTCGATTTAGCCAAGGCTCAATCGTCACATCCATAGCGAGCCGGTTTGCAGCCGGAGCGGCTGCTGCTCGCCAAGGGAGTTTTTCATGCGCTTCATGTACATCGTCACCTCCAGCCAGCCGATGGCTGCCCCGAGCCCGGCGCTGATGGAGGCCATGCAGGACATATCCGAGCGGGAGATCAAGGCCGGTCGAATGATCGACAATGGCGGCCTGATGCCGCTTGCGACCGGCGCACGGGTGCGAATCGTCGACGGTGAGCTCAGCGTCATCGACGGCCCCTTCGTCGAGGCCAAGGAAGTGATCGGCGGCTATGCCATTTTCGAGCTGCGCGACAAGGCGGAAGCCGTGGCCATGGCGAAGGAATTCATGCAGCTGCACCTCGATCACATGCCGGGCTGGGAGGGGACCTGCGAATTACGGGCATTCGCCACGCCGGGCGTGGAGATCGCCTGCCAGGTCGACGCGCAGTCCAGGGTGGCTGCCCACGCCTGATGGACACCACCGCTCGTCCTGGAGCGTTTTCTCGCGAAGTGAATACCGTTTCGCGTCAAGAAAACGCGTCAAAACAAGAATCTAGAGCCCCGTTCCGATTCCATCGGAACGGAAAGGGCTCTGGTCGGCGGCGATGACGACCGCCGACATCGATCACGCGATCCGCGCCGCGATTCACGCAACCTGGCGCGTCGCGCAGCCACGGCTGATCGCCACGCTGTCGCGCATGCTGCGCGACGTGCCGCTGGCGGAGGAATTGACCCAGGACGCTCTGGTCGCAGCGCTGGAAGCGTGGCCGCACAGCGGGGTGCCGGACAATCCCGGCGCCTGGCTGGTTGCGACGGCCAAGCGCCGCGGGCTCGATCATCTGCGCCGGGCAAAGATGCTCACCCGCAAGCAGGACCTGCTGACGCACGAGCTGATGCAGGAGCAGGACGC
The DNA here is from genome assembly GCF_004634465.1 of Bradyrhizobium sp. MOS001. Classification (NCBI taxonomy): domain Bacteria; kingdom Pseudomonadati; phylum Pseudomonadota; class Alphaproteobacteria; order Hyphomicrobiales; family Nitrobacteraceae; genus Bradyrhizobium; species Bradyrhizobium sp. MOS001. The sequence goes on along the minus strand of NZ_SPVJ01000030.1, from coordinate 41,455 downwards.
GATGCCGGATTTCGACGCCGCCCTCGACGACGATATCGGTGACGAATGGTTGCGGCTGATCTTCACGGCCTGTCACCCGCTGCTGCCGCGGCAGGCCCGCGCGGCGCTGGCATTGCGCATGATCTGCGGCCTGACCACCGACGAGATCGCGCGCGCCTTCCTGGTCACGGAGGCAACCATCGCCCAGCGCATCGTCCGCGCCAAGCGCACGCTGTCGCGGTCGGGCCTGAGCTACGAGATCCCGGGCGGCGAGGCGCTTTCGGAGCGTCTCGCCTCGGTGCTCGAGGTCGTCTATCTCATATTCAACGAGGGCTATTCGGCCTCAGGCGGCGAGGAGTGGCTGCGGCCGCAGCTCTGCGACGAGGCTCTGCGCATGGGGCGGGTGCTGGTCGGGCTCGCGCCCCTCGAGCCCGAGGTCCACGGTCTGATGGCGCTGATGGAGCTGAATGCCGCGCGGAAGCAGGCGCGCACCGGCATCGATGGCGAGCCCATCCTGCTCATGGACCAGGACCGCAGGCTCTGGGACCGGCGCCAGATTGGTGGCGGCCTTCGCGCGCTCGATCGCGCGCGCGAGCTCGGTGGTGCCGGCCGGTTCTACACGCTGCAGGCCACGATCGTCGCGTGTCACGCGACGGCGGAGACGGCCGCTGCCACCGACTGGCGCCGCATTGCGGAACTCTATGGCCAGCTTGCGGCGCTGGTGCGCTCGCCGGTGATCGAGCTCAACCGGGCGGTCGCGCTTGGCATGGCCGAAGGGCCGCAGGCCGGTCTCGATCTCGTGGACATGATCGCTGACGAACCGGCGCTCGGGGCCTACCACCATCTCCATTCCGTCCGCGGCGACCTCCTGGAGAAGCTCGGCCGCTTCGCCGAGGCGCGATTATCGTTCGAGACCGCCGCACGTCTCGCGAACAATGCGCGCGAGCGCGTGTTGATGGAGCGGCGTGCGGCAGCTATTGCCAATGCCGACGGCTGAAGACGCAAACGGCTTTACGTCGTCGGCTTCGGCGGCGGCGCGGTGCCTTGCGCCCACTTCTCGAACTTGCCGAGCACGCCCCAGGCCGTGAGCGCCAGCGAGATCGGCATCGCGAACTGGCCGAGGCCCGGCACCGCCGATACGATCGTTCCGAGCAGTCCGGCAATACCGCCTGCATTCGGGCTCGCGGTCACCGAAGAGAGCAGCGCAGTGAGCACCGAGCCGCCGATGCCAAGTGCCGTCTTCTTGCCGTCGAGCAGCTTGCCGATGGTCTCGCCGAGCGCGCCGTTGACCTGGCCGAGCATGGGCTTGCCGTCCTTGTTGAGCAAGGTGCTGAGCAGGTCGACGACCTGCTTCAACTGATCGACGGGGGCCGGGTTGGTCGGACTGACCGGTCCTGGCACGGGCGCCGTCTTGTTGATGAGGGAGAAGAGCCGTTCGAACAGGCTGATCGGATCGTTGGTGGCGGGCAGCGTGTTGCCCGGTGTCGTCGTTCCCGGTGTTACGCCGCCGGCTGCCGGTCGCAGCAACTGTGCGAGGTCTTCCAGCCGCTTCAGGACCTTGGAAATATCGCCACTCGGCAGGGAGCCTCCCGCCTGCGTTGCACGCGTGAGCGCCGCGACCGTGGCCCCGTCGAGAAGCCCGGTATCCCTCAGGCCGTTCTGCTGCTGAAATTGCGAGACCGCGGCCCCGGTCTTCGGTCCACTGATGCCGTCCTCGACGAGCGGCGGATTGGCGCCGAGCTTGTTGAGCGCCTGCTGCATCAGAACAATCGTCGACGCGGCATCGTCCTCGGGCTCGGTGCGGCCGGCGAATTGCGGGCTACCGTCGAGGGTGATCGAGGAATCGAGCGACATCATCGCATGCAAGATCACCGCCGTGCCGAGCTGGGAATCGACGTGGTTCGAGTCGAACACGTGGTCGCGGACGAATTTGCCGGCCCTCGCCTCGGGCGGGCCGTACAGCGTCGAACCGCCATAGAGGTAGGGCGAATTGCAGCCCTTCGAGTGATAGCCGAAGCCGTTGAACGCCTCGAGCCGGAACAGCATCCGCGCGATGCCCCAGTCGTGGGCGCCGATGAAGTTCTCGATTCTGAACGCGTCCACGGCGCCGTCCACGAACGTGGTAAAGGGGCCGCGCCCCTTCGGAACGATGCTCGTCACGCGATGAAGCGTTTCGCCGTTGCCGAGATAGGTGTCGAAATCGAAGTTGGATTCGCGGTAGTGGCACAGCGCGGCAAAATACCAGGGGACTCCGGTCAGCCGCTCGATCTGCTGATAGGTCGCCTTGCCGTTGATCGCCTTGCGCGCGACTCCATTCGCGTCGGCGAGGCGGGAAGGCCGGATCTCGAGATTGGACCAATTCCGCTCGTACTCGCTTTTCAGATTCTCGAATGAGACCATCTTCCGCTCCCGAAAATTGATGAATTATCGAAATTTCGTGCAAGTCAGATATGGACGAGGCGCCGTGATAGGGGTGTGACTCCAACGGGATCTCCGGCAAATGTGGCAGGTTGCCGGCCCGGCGCATGTGAAATGGCTTACAGCCTGGGCGGGAAAATGTGCCGCAGGACGGGACCCGCGCCTTCGCCGGCGGCGCGACCCGCCAGTGGGGGAACCGGCAAGGTCGTTCGTCCGTTAGCATTTTAGATGATGCGGTAGGGAGCCCTGCATGGCCAAGCGCGTCCTCGCGATCGGCATCGAACCCGGCAGTGCGGATTACAGCGCATTCCGCAGCTCACGCCGGAGCTCGTGCGCCATTACATCGAAGCGCAATTGCTGCGCCTGCGTGATCTCGGCTACGAGGTCACGAGCTGCCTGATCGATCTCGACGCGACCGCCGAAGCCGGCGTCACGGCCGCACTGCGCGACGAGCGCTTCGACTGCATCGTGATCGGCGCGGGGCTGCGCGAGCCGAAAGAGCGCCCGCTGCTGTTCGAGAAGGTGCTCAACCTCGTCCATCAACTGGCGCCTGACGCCGCGATCTGCTTCAACTTCACGCCGGCCGACACCGCCGAGGCCGTGCAGCGCTGGATCTATCCCTGACGTCCGATTGGCCGGCCTGTGCGTCGCTCGCGGCATGGTTTGAGCCGTCTTCGCGCTGCGCCTCCGGCGCCATCGCGTAGGCGTCGCGAGCCGCGCTGCCGGCTATTTGTCTGGTCCGAATCCGCTTCCGGCGCTATGACTGGCTCATCACAGGGAGGGCGAGCATGCTTCGAGGTCTTCGCATTGGAAGTTTTGGAATCGCGGCATGTCTGACGGTCGCGATGGCGATGCCGGCGCATGAGGCTGCAGCCCAGGATGCCATCGGCGGTGCGATCATCGGCGGTGTCGGCGGGGCGATCCTCGGTGGTGCGCTCGGCGGAGGCCGCGGCGCCGCAATCGGCGCCGTCGTCGGTGCCGGCACGGGCGCTGCGATCGCTTCCGAGGGCGAGCGCCGCCGCTCCGGTTACTACGCCTATCAGCGCGGCTGTTATGTGCAGCGTCCCGACGGCTATTACGTCCGGGTCAGCCAACGCTATTGCTATTGATCGATCAACCGCCGGCGCCCACAGGATTGACGGCGCCCGGCAGTAGATTGGACGCGGAGGGGTGAGTATCGGCCGGCGAGCCGCTCTCCCGAGCTGGTGGTTCGCATGAGCATCCGATCTCGCATATGCCGGTGGCTGATCGCCGCGATCGTGGCCGGCGATCTCGTCGGAGCCGGGGCTGCCCGGGCGCAACAGATTCCAGCCGACGAACCCGCGTTTACGGCTTTCGTGGCCGAGCGTATCCGCGCCGAGATTCGTGACACCCCGGTCGTGATCAAGGGACCGCTGACGCTGTCGGTCGGTCCACTGCAAACCAACATCGACCGCATCTACGCCTTCTGCAAGGCCAATACGGGCGGCTGCGCCAGGGAGATCGGCGCCTATGTCAGCGGCGTCAAGGCAACGGCGAGCAGCCGGAACGATCCGCCGACCCGAGCAGCCCTTCGCGTGGTCGTGCGCTCGGCTGACTACATGCGGCAGGCGCTTCGGGAGGTCGATGCGCGCGGCCCGGCGCAGACGCGGCCCCTGGCAGAGGGGCTGGTGATCGTCCCGGTGCTGGACTCGCCGCGGGCGGTCAAGGTGTTCAACGACAAGGATCGTGCCGCGCTCGGCTTGACGCAGGACCAGGTCTTCGACATCGCCATCGCCAATCTGCGCAGCAGCGTGAAGCCGCTCACGACCGTTGCAAAAGCGGTCCCATCAGGACAGTTTGGCACGCTGACGGGGGACTATTATCAGACCAGCCGGCTCGCGCTGATCGACAGCTGGGCGCCGCTCGCGCAGGCCCAGGGCGGTGTCCTGATCGTCGCGGCGCCGTCGGCCGATCTCGTGCTCTATGCAAGCGAAGACGGCAGTGCCGCGATCGACGCGCTGCGGACGCTGGCCCGGAACATGATGGCGCGCGCCCCGAAGCCGCTGTCCGGCACGCTGCTGCGCTGGACGCCGAAGGGATGGCAACTCGTCCGGTGAGATGCCCTCTCGGGCGGCCGCTCTGCTCAACTCTTGCCGGGGTCTGCCGGCATGATCTGGAGCAGCGGCTCCGGCTGGATCGAGATCTGGCCGGCGAACGGCCGGTCATGCGCGGCGATGAGCAGCACGGAGGTGGCGACGCCGGTGGCGAACAGGCCCATCGCGATTGCCGATCCCAGCCGGTTGTCGCAATGAACGAGGCCGATCACCAGCAGCGCGCAGGCCGCCTGGAGGTACAGGCACCACCATTTGACCGGGTTCACTGCGGCGAGGCTGACGATGATCCGCTGCCGCCGCGCGTCCAGCGCCTGCTCCAGCGCGGCGATGAGCTCGCGCTGCACATTCGCCTGCCCGGGGCCTTGCGGCGTCATGGCAACGACGAACTGCAGGGCTTCGGCGAGCGCCGGCGGTGTGACCTTCAGCGACACCTCCTGATGCGCCATCATCGGCCATTCCACCGCGACGGCCTGCCCGACATAGTCGCGCACCAGGCCGCGCAGCTTCGTCTCCTGCTCCGCCGGCAGGCCGGCGGCCAGCAGCACGGCGCTGCGCAGCGCACTGGCCTCGCGGCTCACCGCAGCGCTGGCGCGGTCGCTGTCGCCCCAGACCTGCGCGGCGATGAAGGCGACGAACAGGCCGAAGATGATGCCGAGCACCGGCAGCATGCCCGGCGAGATCGCCTTCAGCGACTTCGCGCGCTCCTCCGTTGCGACCAGCGCGATGCCTGCGAAGATGGCCGCGGCGAGCAGGTACGTGAATCCAAAGATCACCAGCGCCATTGCAGGCACCGGCAGATTGTGCAGCCAGTCGCTCATTGTGTCCTTGTCATCTGATTTGAGGCTCTAGATCAACCGCATCCCGCGCAGCCTGGCATGCCTGCTCTTGCCGACGATGATGTGGTCGTGCACGGCGATGCCGAGCGGCTTTGCGATGTCGATGATGGCCTTGGTCATCTGGATGTCGGCCTGTGACGGCGAGGGATCGCCTGAGGGGTGATTGTGGATGAATCTATCGCTTCACGTAATGCGTTGAACACACAATAGATTTTTTAGGTTGGGTAGTAGCAGGGGACTGTAAGCAGTGATCGTTCGTGATGATCACGTTAACACGTGGAAGCGCCTTTATAAGCCATTTCACTCACTAGGGACCATCAGCGGACTTCAGCTCTCACCTCAGTGGCGGACATTCTGCTTCGGCGTCGTGAGGTCCGAGACGGGCCGATTGTGTTGCAAAAGTCGAAAGTTGCAGGGCTCAAGATTTTTCGCGAAAACACTAAGCAGCGAGCGATCGCTGATTCGTATGACCTCAATCGCGCTACCGAAGTCGCCTGTGAATTTTGCGTGAGGCCGTGAGGTCCCCCGCATCTTGTACGCGAAAGTCGCGCCCACGGCCCGCAGAATTTTGGTCATCGGCGAAAATCGACTTTTGCAACAATATCGGCCAGAAGCGGAAGTCGCCGTAAACAGATCAGCGCAAGTGATGCTTCAGTCCGACGCGCACGATGCAGCCCGGAATTGTCGTCATTTGAGCTGCGCGCAACAATTAGCACGGCGCGGCTGCGGCTTTATCCGGTGGCAGTATGGCCGCGCGCGCCTCGTCGAGATGCAGAAACAGCTATGTCTGATCCAGACGAACAGCGCTGAAATCCCGGAAGCGGATAGCAACGTCAGCAGTTCTGACGGAGCTAGTGATCGGGTTAGTGGCTTAGGCGACTGGCAGCACCAAGACCGCCGTCCGAGGCCAAGCTGAACGGTCTCAGAGAGCCGCTCCAAAGAGAGCCCCGACCGTAACAGCCGGGGCTCCAGGCCAGATCCGCGCGGCCGGGAGAGCAAGCCGCGCAATTTCGGAGTATGCCTGAGTCCATGCTGCCTCCTGTGATGGAAGTGCGGCGGTCCACAGGAAAGGCTGCTCAAAGCAATCCGCTCGCCACGAACATGCAACGAGTGGCCGCCACCGCGTAACAAGTGAGGTGAACTCCAGAACGCCACTGCCGCGCCACCAAATCGCCTAACGACTCAACGACGCATGTTGCATCGGGCCGGGGCGATGCGCATGGGTGGTGTAGTGATGCGCAATTGGTCCAATGTTTATGTGACTGCGTCCGTGAGCGGGCTGATGGTCACGATGCTTTTGCTTGGCGCGATCCTCGCTCGAAATGTCGGACTGGCGGAGAAGAAAGGCGACCGGGTCATCGCTGTGTCAGCGCACAGCGAGGCCCGCACCCAGACGACTTCTGAGAACGGTGGCGGAGCCACGGTAGATTTTGGTGTCGCGGACCTTAGAGGGTCGCTGCCGTAAGGAAGTGATCATCGGCCCGCCCTGCCGAGCTCGCTGAGAGACCTTCCGGCTGGCCAGTCATCTTGCCTAAAGCGCGATGAGATTGGGATGAATCGTCATCGCGCTTTAGGTTGTTGTTTGAGCATGATCTCCGCGCAAACGCGCTCCGCGTTTGTCGCGAGGGAAAACCGCTGCGCACTTTTCCGGATCATGCTTTAGCCGAGGCGATCGGCGCGTTGTAGGCTGCCAATCCGGGGCATTGGTGACCAAGCGAAGACGGCCGCATGGAAGCGGCCAAACAGGGCCGCATCCGGACATGCACATAGTGTATACGGCAGGCCGCGGAATGCGGGCCTCGCTGCGCGTAGAGATCGCAAGCAGCTTGATGAAACCCTATTCACCAGCTGTAGCGTATGCCCGCGGTGCCTTTGGCGCCTTGCGGGCCCGCGTTGACCGTGCTGCCGACCTCGAATTGATAACCGAATTGAGCATAGACGCTGTAGCTCTTGTCGAGCTTGCCGGTGAAGCCGACGAAAGTTTCGACCGTCTGCATCTTCTGCAGCAGCAGCACTTGATCGATGCCAAAAGTGGTGTCCGCTCCCGCGCCCCAGCTGCGCCAGTAATTGACGCCTGCATAAGGCTGCCAGAGCATCCCGTTGCTGCTCGTGGTATTCCACTGCCCGCGCAGGCCGAGCCGTCCGATCGGACCCGACGTCGTGCCCAGCCCGACCGGGCCCAGGCCGTCATTGGCTTCGTCGAACGAGACCCGTTGCCAGATGATCTGGGCCTGCGGCTCGAGCACGAAGCCTGGGCCAAGCGGCATCGGGATTGGATAGCCCGTCTCCAGCGAAGCAACGAAGCCGGCGCCCGTGAGCGGCAATTGCGTGAATTGCGTCGTCGCGTTGCCGCGATAGAGCGTCCCCTGCAGGATCGCGTCGAGGTACCAGCCGGTCGGACCGTAGTGTGTCCAGTAGCCGCCGGCCGAGTAAGCCTGGATGTCGTTGGTCCCGGTGTGGGTGAGCATGTAGCCAGTGGCCGCCGGGTTTGTGACCAGCCCGGTCACGTCGGCCCGCGCCTGGGTATAGGCGAAGTAAAGTCCAGCAGAGTCGCGGTGACCGGGGATGGTGCTGCCGCGCCAGAGATCGATTCCGCCTTGGAAGCCCGCCAGCCAGCCATCGGTGCGCGGGTCGGCGAAGGCCTGGTAGTGGCCGTTGATCTGCTGACCGAAAACGCGCGCCCAGTCTGACCGGCCCCAGCCATTGGGGTCGGCACCCGCATTCAACAATGTCATTGTGTCGCCGACTCGCTGGTTGAGCGTACCAAGCGTGGCGAGGCCGATTTGCCGGGCCATAGGTTGAACGGACCCGTAGGTTGCAAGTCCAGGCCCGATGATTGGGTAGGAGCCGGGCGGCAGGCCGTCCGGCGGCGGATCGGGCGGCAGGATCGGCGGCGGGACAATCGGCGGGTCCGGGGGTGTCGGCCCCGAATCGAAAGTCGAGCGCAGGAACCAATCCTGGGGCGCATTGCCGTTAATGCCGCCGCGAAACAGGAAGTAATCATAAGCGCCGCCGCGCACCTCGCCGGCGAGCGAGAAAGCGCCGGGCGCCGTGGTGGCGTTGTTGACGGTCTGCACCAAAAGGATGCCGTTCGCAACGGTCTGATCGCCGGGACCGGTCGTGTTCAATACTCTGAGAGCTGTCGAGCCCGTCGCTGCGCCGCCGTTGATGACTAACCTGTCGGATGGCGAAGTGTCGTTGCCGAGAAAAGTATTGAGCGTGATCGAGCCGCCTGCGCCCCCATAGTTATTCGCAATCAGCGTCTTGTAGCTCGACAGTTGTGTGGGGTCCGCGGTCGGCGGGGTGAAGATGATCTCACTGCTGTTGTTGGTCAGGTTGGTTGCGTTCGAATTGCCCGTCATCGTCCAGACGGTATTCTGCGCAAGGGTGACTGTGCTGATGCCGCCGGCCGCCGTCGTGATCACCCCTCGCAAGGTCGATGCCTGTGCGTTGAACGTCGTGCTGGCTCCAGACACCGTTTCGAGCAGGGTGTTGTTATTTGTTACTGCGACGGCATTACTAAGACTGATGTTGGCCGCGGCGCCCTGCACCGAGAAGGAGGCGGCGCTGGCCACGATGGTGGCGTTGCTGTACTGCAACGTGTTTCCGCTACCGTTGAACAGAAAGCCGAAGCCGCCATTTCCTGACGCGGTCGCGTCGGTTCCGGTCATAGTTACGTTGCCGCCGTTCTGCAGCAGCCCGCCCGCGCCGTTGACGACGGACACCGAGCCACCACTCGTCGTAACGGTGCCGCCAGTCGTCGCATTCACTCCAGCGTTTCCACCGCCTCCCGTCACGCTGACGACCACATCGTTTGCGGTAACCAGGCTGTTCGCCCCCGTCGCCCGAAGTCCTATCTCCCCGCCGCCAATGCCCGGAACGGTAACGGAGCCGCGCGTCAACGTTACCTGGCCCCCGGACACGGCGTTCACACCGACATCACCACCGCCATTACCTACCGACAAGCTCAGATCGGTCGCCGTGATCGAACTGTTGGCCCCTGTTGCCGATAGGCCGGTATTCCCGCCGCCTCCGGCGAACGTGATGCTGCTGCCGCTCGCGAGCTGGATACTCCCCCCGTTCTGCGCCGTAGCCGCGGTCATGCCGCCCGAAACACCCATGTTCACGGAAAGACCATTGGCGATGATTTGGCTTGTCGCACCGTCGGCGGTCATCAACTTGCCGAAGCCACCGGCGAGATTGATCGACGAGCCAGGTGTGAATTGAATCAGACCTCCCGCCGTGGCCTGCACTACCCCGCCCACCCCGACCGCGGCGCCGCCGTTCCAATTCACGGTCGTGCTATTCGCGATGATCGTGCCGGTGGTGGCGATCATGGCCGCGCCGCCGCCGCCAGAATTCGCCAGGGTGATCGCATTAATGATGATCGTGCCGCCGGTGTTCGCAATCAGGCCAGTGCTGGCGGCGGTTACATTTGCGTTTGCGGTGACCGTGGCGTTGGTGGTGGCCTGGATTCCTGTTCCACCACCATTGGCCGACACCGTGCCATTGGTCGTCACGTTTGCGCCGTTCAACGCGCTGACCGCGATGTTGAAACCGGTGCTCACCGGATTATTGGCTACGCAGGTTCCGCCGTTCTGAAGGATGCCGCCGTTGACGGGATCAGTTGTACATTGAGCGCGGGCCGCTTGCGGTGCGGCGATGATAATCACGCAAGGCAGAACAACGGAAAGCACCCGTGCTCGCAGAGGGTGCCGACGCGGCGCCTGACCGGCAAGTAATCGCAAAGGCTTGCGCAGTTCCATTTTGTTGCGCCCGATCACACGCGATCGCGAAAGGCAACGAGCACCAGAATTGTTGTGCGAAGACGCCGCATCTGTGGCGATCGCGGCAGCAATCCATTATCCCGACCGCTGTCGCTTACGAGTCACGCATGGGACAACAATGCTGATCCAACGGATCTACGCCGTGCTCTCTGGACAACCTCGAGTTGCCAGCGGGACTGATGACTGCTCTGGGGCAATCGCGTCGTTTTGCGAGGTTCGCGGTAAGGTCCGCTTTAGCCCCCAAGAGGGGACGTCGTTTAGATCAGCTTCAGTCCCTTCAGACTGGCGTGACCTTGTTTGCCGACGATGATGTGGTCGTGCACGGCGATGCCGAGCGGCTTGGCGATGTCGATGATGGCCTTGGTCATCTGGATGTCGGCCTGTGACGGCGAGGGATCGCCGCTGGGGTGGTTGTGCACCAGGATCAGCGCGGTCGCCGACAGCTCCAGCGCGCGCTTGATCACCTCGCGCGGATAGACCGGGGTGTGGTCGACGGTGCCGGTTTGCTGCACCTCGTCGGCGATGAGCTGGTTGCGCTTGTCGAGGAAGAGCAGGCGGAATTGCTCCTTGTCGGCAAAGGCCATGCTGGAGCGGCAATAATCGATTACTTCGTTCCAGGACGACAGCGCGTTGCGGCTGTTGACCTCGCCCTTGGCGACGCGATGGGTCGCCGCCGCGATCAGCTTGAGCTGGTGGATCGCGGCTTCGCCGATGCCGTCGACCTCGCGCAGGCGTGCCACCGGCGCGTGCACGACCTCGGCGAACGAGCCAAAGGTCTTGATCAGCATTTTCGCCAGCGGTTTGGTGTCGCGCCGCGGCAGCGCCGGAAACAGCGCCATCTCCAGCAGCTCGTAGTCGCTGAGCGCATCCGCGCCGGCGCTGTAGAAGCGCTCGCGCAGCCGCTCGCGATGGCCGTGATAGTGCGGCGCGTCCTCGGGCTTGCTCTTGTCGTGGTCGGTCTTGGCGGGCATCAGGCATAACCATGCCGTACGGCGCGTGTTTTGCAACCGGGAAGTGTCCGGCCCCGGCGGCTCGCTCATTGGCACGACCGCCGGCGCCTCGTCGTCCGCCTACGGCGAAAGCCCTCCCGGCGGGGGGCAGACCTCGACCAGGACATTGCCCGGCGCGGTGACATAGAAGTGCGGGACGCGGACGCCGCCGCCACGGTCCATGGAGGCGATCCTGCTCGGGTTGAGGCCCGCGGCCTTTAGCTCGGCGTGCTTGGCTTCCACCTCGGCGGCCTCGTCGTAGTAGAAGCCGATATGGAAATTGGCGGGATATTCGGCCGGCTCGCCTGTCTTGCCGCGCATCACGGTCAGGATGAAATCCTCCTTGTTGCGCAGGACGACGAGGGCTTCGCCGCGCGAGGCATAGGGTGCAAAGCGGAAGAAGCGCTGGAAGAAGGCGGCAAGCGCGGTGACGTCCGAGGTCACGAGGTTGAGATGTTGCAGTCGCATAGGTGCTCTCCGGTCAGGTGAAGGAACGGACGGAACGAGATTCCACACTGAGCGGCGGCCGAGTTGACACGATGACATGACCCGCCGAGCAGCGTGACGATCGCGTCACTCTGTCCGGCCGTGGGTCCTACCGTGGAGACGGTGGCAGAATTCCTGGCAAGTCAGGAACAGGCCGGGCTTACCAATCCGGCCATGCCTTTTTCGGCGCGCTCCGGGTAGCAGAGTTCGCGCGCATCGGCAACGCCGGGAGCCGGTCAGGATGTTGCCGGCCCGGATTCCCGGCGCCGCCTATGCTCGGGGCGATTGAGCCGTCGGAAAAAATTTCACACCAGCTGTCTTCGTTCTCCTGCCTCGTTCGTCTCAGCGCTGTTGGCCGGTCGAGTGGCCAGCCGATCTTCCGCAACAGGAGAATATCAATGTCCCGGACCAGACCTGAGCCGTCGCGCCGTGCCTTCGTTGCCACCGGCCTCGGAGCGGGCGTCTTGCTCGTCGCGCAAGCGGCGCCGTCCCACAGCCAGAACAGGAGTTCGAAAATGGAAGCGACCATTCGCACCGGTAGCGACGTCACGACCCTCGTCAACGTCTTCACGGTCGAGCCGGACAACCAGCAAAAGCTGGTTCAGTTGCTGAAGGAGGGCACCGAGACCTTCTTCAGCAAGCAGCCCGGGTTCATCTCGTCCAGCGTCCACGCCAGCAAGGAGGGCCGGCGCGCGATCAACTACTCGCAATGGGCAAGCGCGGGGGACATCGAGAATTTTCGCCGGGATCCGCGATTTGCGCCGTACATCCAGAGCCTTGCGGCGCTGTCGAAGGCCGAGACGATCCTGTGCGAGGTCGTCGAGGTCAATCACGCCTGATCGGTAACGGCGGTTCGGGGGCGGTCCAAGAGACCGCCCCGCTGACGCTCTCACTGTTCGAGACCACGCTGCCGCGCCGGCAGGGGCATCGTGATGGCGATGACCCCGGCGAGAATGAGCGTCATGCCTGCAAGGGCCGACCAGGTGAAGCGTTCGCCAAGCCATGCCGTGCCGAGCGCCACCGCGAAGCCGGCGCGCAGATAGCTGCCGCTGGTCGTGCCGAGTGGGCCGAGCGTGCGGATCAGGCGGAAATAGATCACCATCGCGAGCGCCGTGCAGATCACCGCGAGGCTGACGACGGCCGCGACCGCGTGCGAAGTCGGTGCCAGCGTCCAGGGTCGCTCGAGGACGAGTGCGGCAGGGACCATGAGGATCGCGGCACAGCTCATGGCGCCGGCCGCCGTGACGGTGGCGGGAAAGCCGGAGAACCGCTGCCCCCATATCGGTGCGAGCGCGTAGCAGAGGCTTGCGCCGAGCACGGCGGCCTGCGCCAGCGGGGCCGTCGTGCCCAAGGCGGACAGCGCATCGATGCCGATCGTCACCGCGACGCCCGCAAGACCGAGCGCGACGCCGATGATCTTCCGGCTGCTGATCGCCTGTCGCCCGCGTCCGGTCATCATCGCGATCGCGAGCACGAACATCGGCGGGGTCGCATTGAGCACGCCGGCGAGACCGCTTGCGATATGCAGCTCGCCCCAGCTGATCAGGGTAAACGGCAGCGCGCTCTGTAGCAGCCCCTGCGCGAAGAAAGCCGCCCACACCGGTCCCCGGGCGGGAAGAGCGTGCCCCTGAGCGCGAGCGATCGCGATCAGGAGAATGGCCGCGATCGTCACGCGCGCGGCGACCATCGTGAACGGCGGGATCGTCGGGATTGCGACCTTGATCAGCGTGAACGAGCTGCCCCAGATTAATGAGAGGAGGAGCAGGAGCCCGATCTCGAACGTGAGCGTGGTTTGTCCTGACGTCGTTTGTTGGGCCTGCGTGTGCATTGCGAATCTGCTCCGGGATGGACCGGGACCATGATCCGGCGTGGTGGCGCAGGCTGGCTGGATTCGGACCTCATCGCCCGATCGAGTCCGATTCCAGCTACTCGGCGGGCTGCGATGAAACTATTCTTCCGCCATGGCAACAGGCTCGGCACATCGGCAAACGCTGCCGCCGCATCTCGACTGGGACACCTGCGATCGGGCGCGGCTGGCGCGGGCACGCGCGTTCGACGGGCTGTTCTTCTCCGGCGTTCGCTCGACGAGGATCTACTGCCGGCCGGTCTGCCCGGTTCGCCCGGCGCGCTCCGAGAACGTCACCTTTTATGCGACCGCCGCTGCCGCCGAGCGCGCCGGCTTTCGCCCGTGCCTGCGCTGCCGGCCGGAAACCGCGCCGGGATCGCCGGCCTGGATGGGAACGGCCACCACCGTCGCGCGCGGGATGCGCCTGATCAATGACGGATTCCTGGATCGCGCGTCGATGATGGACCTTGCGGAAGTCCTGGGAGTCGGGCCGCGCCATCTGCTCCGCCTGTTCATGCGCCACGCCGGTGCGAGCCCGAGCGAGATCGCCGCGACCCGCCGTGTGCAGGAAGCCAAGCGTCTGATCGACCAGACCAGCATGACATTGTCGGAGATCGCCTTCGCCGCCGGTTTCGGCAGCGTTCGCAGATTCAACGATGCATTTGTCGCGACCTACAAGCGGCTGCCGTCGTCATTCCGGCGCCGCCACTAGGCCGCCGAGCCAGGCATCACCCGATCTGCTTCCCGCCATGTCGCGGGCAATGCCGCTGCATTTGATAATTGACTATTCGTTCCAGAATAACTATTGTCGTATCATGGCAAGGACCAAGGAATTCGATCAGGACGAGGCGCTCGATGCCGCGATCGGTGCGTTTCGCGAGCACGGTTTCGAGGGAACCTCTACGCCGATGCTTGTTGACGCCATGGGGATCGGCCGCCAGAGCATCTACGATACGTTTGGCGACAAATGGCAACTCTATTGCGCCGCGGTGCGCCGCTACGCGGCCAGCGAGGTCGAAGCCCATCTTGCCGCGCTGCGGGCGCCGCCGCGCGCGATTGACGGCCTCAGGGCGATGATCGACCGCGTCGTTCGCGACGCGAACGAGGCTTGCCTGGGCATCGGCTCGATCAGCGAGTTCGGCCGCTCGCGGGATGACCTCACCAGCATCCATGCGGCGTCAGGCCGCGCGCTCCAGGGCGCTGTTTCGAAACGCTTGCGCGAAGCGCAGGCCGACGGCGACGTGGCGCGGGATCTCGACGCCGACGACGCAGCCGAGTTTCTGCTGGCGAATGTTGCCGGTATTCGAATCGCCGCGCGCGGTGGCGCCAGGCCGCGCCAATTACGGGCGCTCGGCGCAATCGCATTGCGCGCCCTCGGGTAATTTTTTTTTGTCAAATCTGGAACGATCGTTCAAAAAGAGGAGAGAGAAAATGAGCAGCAAAGTCGCGTTGGTGTTTGGTGGAGCGCGCGGCATTGGCGCCGCGATCGCGGTCCGTCTCGCACGGGACGGGTTCGATATCGCGCTAACCTACGTGTCGCGACCGGACAGTGCCGCCGAAATCGTGGCCGCGATCGAGAACGCTGGCCGCAAGGCCATCGCGATCAAGGCCGATAGCGCCGATCCCGCCGCGATTCGCGCGGCCGTCGCCGAGACCGTGAGCCGGCTTGGGGTGCTTGATGCGGTCGTCGTCAACGCGGGCATTCTCCGCCTCGGTCCCGTCGAGCAGTTCAGCCTGGAAGACCTCGACCTCATTCTCGATGTGAATATCCGCGGCGTCTTTCTGGCCATCCAGGCGGCAGCCGGGCAGATGCGTGACGGCGGCCGCATCATCACGATCGGGAGCAACACGGCGATCCGGACAGGGACGCCGGGAGGCAGCGTCTATGCCATGACGAAGGCCGCCGTTGCCTCCTTGGTCCGCGGCGTTGCGCTCGACCTGGCGCCTCGCCGGATCACGGTCAACAACGTCCAGCCGGGCCCGACCGAGACCGACATGACGGCCACGATGGTGTCGCGGCTGAAAGAGATCGTTCCGTTGAAGCGCGTCGGTGAGCCCGGCGAGATCGCCGCGCTGGTGTCATATGTGGCGGGCCCGGAATCCGGCTATATGACCGGCGCCAGCCTCACCATCGATGGTGGCTACGTGCTGTAAGAGGTCCGCCTCTGACGACGGATCGTCGCCGGCGAACAGGATGGCAGGATCGCATCGCGGTCCTGCCGGGCATCACCCGATCTGCGTCTCGCCGTGCCGCTTCGACAGCGTGAAGATCTCGACGCCTGTCGCGGTCACGCCGACGGAGTGCTCGAACTGCGCCGACAGCGAGCGGTCGCGGGTCACCGCGGTCCAGCCGTCGGAGAGGATCTTCACGTGCGGCTTGCCGAGATTGATCATCGGCTCGATGGTGAAGAACATGCCGGGCTTGAGCTGAACGCCTTCGCCGGGCCGGCCGATATGGATGATGTTCGGCTCGTCGTGGAACATGCGCCCCAGGCCATGGCCGCAGAAATCGCGCACCACGCTCATGCCTTGCGGCTCGACGAAGCTCTGGATGGCGTGGCCGATGTCGCCGGTGGTGGCGCCCGGCTTGACCGCGGCGATGCCGCGCATCATCGCCTCATACGTCACCTCGATCAGCCGCTCGGCCTTGCGGGCGATCGGGCCGACCGCATACATCCGGCTGGAATCGCCGTACCAGCCGTCGACGATGAAGGTGACGTCGATGTTGACGATGTCGCCTTCCTTCAACGGACGGTCACCGGGCATGCCGTGGCAGACCACGTGGTTGAGCGAGGTGCAGGTCGAGTAGCGGTAGCCGCGATACATCAGCGTCGCCGGATAGGCGCCGTGGCTGAAAGCGAAGTCGCGGACGAACTGGTCGATGCGCTCGGTCGGCACGCCGGGCCCGACGATATCGGTGAGCTCGTCGAGGCACTTCGCCACCAGCGCGCCCGCCTTGTGCATGCCGGCGAAGGCGCTCGGCCCGTGCAGCTTGATCTGTCCGGTCTTGCGCAGGGAGGTATCGGAGGCTTCGACGTAGCTCATGCGGGGCTGGTCTCGATGTCGGCGGAAGGGCTTGATTTCAGGGCCATAATCTAATGATCACGGGCCCTCATGCAAGTCAGGTGTGGCTCTTGCGCCCGAAACAGGGCCTAATTCGGGACTTCTACGGTGGTTTCCACCGGCAGGGCGCCGCCCCGGACGCGAATCTCGCGGACGGGATAGGGAACCCGGATGCCCTCGCGCTTGAAGGCCTCCCATAGCGCCAGCATCACGTCACTCTTGACGCCATCCATGCCGTCGGGGTCCGCGATCCAGAAGGTCAGCGAGAACTTCATCCCGGCTTCCGCGAACTCGGTCAGGATGCTGTTCGGCGGCTTGCCCTTCTGCGCGCGGGGATGGGCGGCCGCGGTCTCCGCGGCGAGCTTGCAAACCAGCCGCGGGTCGGCGTCGTAATTGGTGCCGAAGGCGATCTTCACCAGCGTGTTCTTGTCGGTATAGGTCCAGTTGACGACCTTCTGCGTCACCAGGTCCTCGTTCGGCACCAGGAATTCGCGGCCATCGCCGGCGGCGACGGAAATATAGCGCGTCTTCATCGCGCTGATGCGCCCGGTATTGTCGCCGATGGTGACGAGGTCGCCCGGCTTCACCGACTTGTCCGCAAGCAGGATGATGCCCGAGATGAAGTTGGCGACGATCTTCTGTAGGCCGATACCGATGCCGACGCCGACCGCGCCGGAGAACACCGCGAGCGCCGAGAGATCGATACCGACCGCGCCGAGCGCGATGACGATTGCGATGGCCAGCAGCCCGATCCGGATGATCTTGACCAGCAGCACCTGCACCGACGGGGTCAGATCGGTGGTCGAGTTGATCCGGCTCTCGGCGAAATTGCTGGCGATGTTGGTGGCCCAGAGCGCGATGAGCAGGAGCGCGCCGGCCTTGATCACCAGCAGCGGCGTCAGCCGCAGGCCGCCGAGCACGATCGCAAAGGAATCGAGCAGCTCGACCGTCGTGTCGAGCTGTCCGATGATGGACAGCGCCGCGACGAACCACGCCGAGATAGACACCAGCTTGACGATGAAGGCGTTGCGCAGCACCGAGGTCACGAGCCGGATCGCAAGCCAGGCCAGTCCCAGCTTGGCGGCGACCATCAGGAGATAGCTGCGGCTCGGCCAGGTCGCGTGATACATCACCACGCGGGAGAGGATCACCATCAGGGTGAACACCGCCGTCGAGGCGCTCGAGACCATCACCCGGGCGAAGTGCCGGAGCGGCAGCGGCCAGTGTATCGCCAGCGTTGTCATGTCGATGCGGTTGCGAACCCCGGCTTCCGCGGCATAGGCGATGCCGGCCGCGGCCAGGATCAGGCCGAATTGCAGGTAGAACCAGGGCGAGGAGATTTCCGCCCCGACGCTGCGCGCGGTGGTCTGCACGAACTCCATGAAGTCTTTGAGGTCCATGTCCATCGGTCTCGTCGGCAAGCAGGCGGGAGGATTTGATTCGAGGGCGGCGCAGAATTCCACAAAGGGCGCCGCCGGGCCATCGATACACCGCTAAGTGAAGCGCGTTAAGGCCGCAAAATACGGGCAGATTGCCGCGAGCGGGAGAAAATGGGTTGGCGTGGGAGTCTGCCGACGATAAGGATGCAATTCCAGCGATTTGTACCCGGAAGGTGGATGGCTTCCCTCGACTCTGTCAGCCTCGCCATATTGCTCGGCGCCGTCCTCGTCATGGCCGGTATCCTGTCGAGCCTGCTTGCTCTGCGCTTCGGCGCGCCCCTGCTGCTCGTCTTCCTTGCCATCGGCATGCTCGCAGGCGATTCCGGCCCCGGGCAGCTTCAGTTCGACGATGTCCGCACCACCTATCTGGTCGGCTCGGTGGCGCTCGCCCTGATCCTGTTCGACGGCGGCCTGAAGACGCGCTTTGCCAGCATCCGCACCGTGCTCGCGCCCTCCGTTGTGCTCGCGACCGTCGGGGTGCTTCTGACCGCGCTGATCACGGCGCCGTTCGCCAAATACGCGCTCGACCTCAACTGGACGGAAGCGCTGCTGGTCGGTGCCGTCGTGGCCTCGACCGACGCGGCTGCGGTGTTCCTGCTGGTGCACACCCAGGGCCTGCGCCTGCGTCCGCGCGTCGGCGCGACGCTGGAGGCCGAATCCGGCACCAACGATCCCTTCGCGATCTTCCTCACCTTGATGCTGGTCGAATACATCTCGCTGGGATCGAGCTCGGCGGGCCATGTGGCGATGGAGTTCATCCAGGAGGCGGTGCTGGGCGCCGTCGTCGGCTTCCTCGGGGGTCGTCTCGTCGTCGTCGCGCTCAACCGGGTTGCGCTGCCGCAGGGCCTGCATGCGCCGTTTGTCACGACCGCGGCGCTCGTGATCTTCGGCGGCTCGCAGATCATGCACGCCTCCGGATTCCTCGCGGTCTATCTCGCCGGCATCATCATCGGCAACCGCCCGACCCGCGCGCATAATTCCGTGGTGGCATTCCTGGATGCCGCGACGTGGCTGGCGCAGATCGTGATGTTCGTGCTGCTGGGCCTGCTGGTTTCGCCGAGCCGGCTCGGCACCAGCGTGTTGCCGGCGGTCGGGGTTGCGTTCGTCCTGATGCTGGTCGCGCGGCCGATCGCGGTGTTCGTGTGCCTGGCGCCGTTCCGCTTCAACTGGCGCGAAAAGATCTTCATCGCCTGGACCGGCCTGCGCGGTGCCGTCGCGATCTTCCTGGCGTCGATCCCGATGCTGGTCGGCCTGTCGAAGGCCTATCTTTATTTCGACGTCGCCTTCGTCGTCGTCATCATCTCACTGCTGCTGCAAGGCTGGACGCTTGCGCCCGCGGCGCGCAAGCTGCACGTGGCGCTGCCGCGCGCCGAGCGTGGTCCACGCCGCGTCGAGCTGGATCTGCCCGGCCAGCTCGAGCAGCAACTTGTCGGCTATCCGGTGCGGCCCAAGAGCCTGTATTTCCGCCGCGGTCTGATCCCGTCCTGGTCCAAGCCGACGCTGGTCATCCGCAATGAGAACATCTTGACCCCGACGGAAGCCGAGCCGATCGCGCCCGGCGACTACATCTATCTGCTGGCCCCGCCGGAAAAGGCCGAGTCGCTCGACCGCTTCTTCGTCGACATGCAGCCGAGCTCGGCGCCGGATCCGCATCTGCTCGGCGACTTCATGGTCTCCGGCGAGCACACGCTGGCCGAGCTTGCCGAGATCTACGGCGTGAAGGTCGGCGAGGATGACGGCAAGCTGACCCTCGCCGACTATTTCGACGTCCATCTCGACCGCGCGCCGAAGGAGGGCGCCGAGCTGCCGCTGGACGAGATCGTGCTGGTCGCGCGCAGCATCTCCGGCGGCCGCGTCAACCTCGTCGGCCTGCGTCTGCCGGAGGACGAGGAAACGCCCGCGCCGCTGACGCGCCGGCAGGCGCTGCAGCGCAAGCTCGCGGATTTGTGGACGTCGGTGGCGGGGGTTTAGCGCTCACCATTGCTTGCGCGCCGCCGCCACAACCTCGCTGTCATCGCCCGGCTTGACCGGGCGATCCAGTAATCCGAGACGATTGTGATTGAACCGAGAAGCCGCGGCGTACTGGATGCCCCGCCTTCATGACAGCGATGGTGGGGCGAGGTGTCTCGGCAAGCCGTCAGCGCCCCTCACGTCAACACCTTCACCCCGCCGAACGACGTCACGCGGCCCTGCTTCAGCATCACGATCTGCGTCGCGAGCTGGCGCAGCTCGGCGACGTCGTGGCTGACATAGACCATGGGGACATTGGCCTCGTCGCGCAGCCGCACCAGATAGGGCAGGATCTCCAGCTTGCGGCCCTCGTCGAGCGCGCCGAGCGGTTCGTCGAGCAGCAGCAGGCGCGGCCTCGACAGCAGCGCGCGCCCGAGCGCGACGCGCTGGCGTTCGCCGCCGGAGAGCTTTCCTGGACGGCGATCAAGGAGCGCGCCGATGTCGAGCAGCTCGATGATGCGCTTGTGCTGGGCAGGATCGGGCGTGAGGCCGTTCATCCGCCTTCCATAGTCGAGATTCTGCGCGACGTTGAGATGCGGAAACAGCCGCGCGTCCTGGAATACATAGCCGATGCGGCGGCGATAGGTCGGCACATGGATGCCGGCCGCGGTGTCGTCGACGGTCTCGCCGTCGATCACGATGGTGCCGCGGTCGGGCCGCAGCAGGCCTGCGATCATGTTGACCAGCGAGCTCTTGCCGGCGCCCGACGCGCCGAACAGGCCGATGACGCGACCTTCGCTGGTGAAGGTTGCGGAGAGCGAGAATTCGCCGAGTTGTTTTTCGATGTCGACGCGCAGCATGGTCAGTTCCCGTGCAAGCGCTGTGTGGCGCGGCGGGCGAACCATTCGGCGGCGATCAGCGCGCCGAGCGCGAGCACGATCGAGATGATCACGAGTCGTCCCGCGGCCGCGTCGCCATCGGGCGTCTGGATTAGCGAGTAGATCGCCGAGGAAATCGTCTGGGTTTCGCCGGGAATGTTGGAGACGAAGGTGATGGTCGCGCCGAACTCGCCGATCGCCTTGGCAAAGCCCAGCACCATGCCGGCTAGCACGCCGGGCAGCGCCAGAGGTAGCGTCACCGTGAAGAACACTTTCCAGGGCGCCGCTCCCAGCGTCTCAGCCGCCTGCTCGAGTCGGCGGTCGATCGCCTCGATCGACAGCCGCATCGGGCGCACCAGCAGCGGAAACGACATCAGGCCGCAGGCGAGCGCCGCCCCGGTCCAGCGAAACGCGAAGACGATACCGAGATAGTCGGCCAGAAATCCGCCGACGAGTCCCTTGCGACCAAAGGTGAGGAGCAGGAGATAGCCCGTAACGACAGGCGGCAGTACCAGCGGCAGATGCACGAGCGCATCGAGCACCGATTTGCCCCAGAAATCATGGCGGGCAAGCAGCCATGCCAGCGCAATGCCGAACGGCGTTGCGACCAGCGTGGCGATGACGGCGACCCTGAGCGAGAGCAGGATCGCCGTCCATTCGGCGGGAGAGATCTCGAGCATCAAGTTGTAGATATCAAGTCGTCGGGCTGATCAGGAACTTGAAGCCGTATTTTTCCAGAATGGTCTTGGCAGCGGTCGAGCGCAGAAAGGCGAGATAGTCGTTGGTCTCGGGCTTCGCGGTGGTGGTCGCGGCAACCGGATAGATGATCGCGGGATGCGAATCCGCCGGGAAGGTGCCGACGACCTTCACGCCGGGCTCGACCTTGGCGTCGGTCGAATAGACGATGCCGAGATTGGCCTCACCACGCGCCACCAGCGTCAGCGCGGCGCGCACGCTCTCGGCCATGGCGAATTTCGGCTCCGCAGCCTGCCATGCGCCCAGCTTCTCCAGCGCCGCCTTGGCGTATTTGCCGACCGGCACGGACTTGACGTCGCCGGTCGCGATCTTGCCGTCGCCCGCGAGCTTGGCGAGGTCAAAGCCTTGCGCGATCGTGACGTTGTCGATCTTGGAGTCCTTCGGCGCGATCAGCACGATGCTGTTGCCGAGCAAATTGACGCGGGTCGGCTCGTTGATGGTCTTCTTCGAGATCGCGTAGTCCATCCAGTCGGTGTCGGCGGAGACGAACACGTCGGCCGGCGCGCCCTGCTCGATCTGCTTGGCAAGCACCGAGCTTGCGGCATAGCTGACGCTGAACTTGACGCCGGTCTTGGCGGTGTAGGCGGCGTCGATCTCGTCGAGCGCGTTCTTCATCGAGGCCGCGGCGAACACGGTGATGGTCTTGTCCTCGGCGGCGGCGGGCGAAAGGCTCGCGCCTGCGAGGAGGACGAAAGCGGTGAAAAGTCCGGCAATACGAATCATGGAGTGCGCTCCGTGCGAGTTCGCGCGCGCGAATGCACGCGCAAATCTGGCGTTGGGTGGGTTGGCGTGCGACGGGCGGAAAGCGCTGTTCCACGGGGCCTTGCGACGGCTTACGGCCGGCAGGGATATCGCAGCTGCGAAGATAGCAGGCCGGAGCCCGAGGTCAAAGGCGACCGTTTGGCCTATTGTGCCGGCAGGA
Organism: Bradyrhizobium sp. MOS001; assembly: GCF_004634465.1. NCBI lineage: Bacteria > Pseudomonadati > Pseudomonadota > Alphaproteobacteria > Hyphomicrobiales > Nitrobacteraceae > Bradyrhizobium > Bradyrhizobium sp. MOS001. The sequence continues at coordinate 19,031 of NZ_SPVJ01000030.1, read as the reverse complement.
TCGCGATCGACAGCGAATTGTCCTTGGCGCCGCTGACCTGGAGCACGAAAGGCTGCGCCGACAGCTCGTATTTCATGGTCTTGCGGATGCCGTCGCAATCGGTCGCGCCGCTGAAGGCCACGGGCTTGAGGAAATGCCCGTCCTGGACCACGTCCACCCAGGCCCCGCTGGACAGGCTGACGGTGTAGAGCCCGGCCTTCGGCGCCTTGATGCTGGTGAAGCCCGCGAAGGTGCCGTCCTTCGGCGCCCTTTCGGGCGACGTCGGCAGCTTTGCGTCCGCGGGGGCCACCAGCCCCAGCGTGATGGCCGACGACGGCAAGGCCGCCTGCTCGCTCCCCGAGACGAGCTTGGCGCGGTCCGGCGCGGTGAGCGCGGCGCGCTCACGCTCGATCGGCCATTTGAACTTGTCGCAGCCGCTGGGCTCTTCGGCGGCCAGAGCGGAGGTCGCACTGAGCGAGAGCACGGCGAGGAAGGTGAGGACGCGCATGTCAAATCTCATCGTTGGCCACGCGAACGATGCGGGGCTTGCGGTCATTGCTGAAGGGCGGGATGCGCGTCCCGACAGGGCCGCTCGGCTTACGGCAAAGCGGCAAGGCGATCCTAGCGCATTTCAGAGGATGGGAGCCAGTAATGACTCTGTCATCCAGGACAAGCGCAGCGAAGCGGAGCGCAGATCCGGGATCCATAGTCCCAGGGAGGAATTTGACGAAGACTCGGAGTTACCGCTTCGCTCAACCACCGCCCCCTATGGTTATGGATCCCGGGCTCGCGCTTCAAGCGCCCCGGGACGACAGCGGTGGGCGAGGCGGCAGCTTGCCCAGCCAGCCGCCTATTGCTTCGCATCCACCGCGTGCAGCACCGCCTTGCAGGCCGCCGGCATCTGCGCCAGCGTCATCGGCGGCTTTGGCTTCGGCGGCTCCGGCGGAGGCTTCGGGTGCAGCACGGCGTCGCTGAACCAGTAGGCGAGGTCGGACGGCTTGCAGCCTTCGTCCTCGGATTGCGACGACTGGCCTTCGCATTCGCTCGAGCCCGCAGGGCAGCGCATGCGGATGTGGAAGTGATAGTCGTGGCCCCACCACGGCCGGATTTTCGACAGCCACGAGCGGTCGCCCTTGGCCTCCCGGCACAGCGCCTTCTTGATCGCGGGATTGACGAAGATGCGCTGTACTGCCGGCTCCTGCGCTGCGTCGCGCAGCACCAGCACATGAGCAGGCGTGAACACCTTGGGGTCGATGTCGAGCCGGTCCTGGCGCACCATCATCACCGCCGACATGTCCTCGCGCTCCTCGCGTGACAAACGACGGTCCGGCATCGGCGTCAGCCAGATGTCGGCATCCAGGCCAATTTGATGGCTGGCATGGCCTGACAGTGCCGGCCCGCCGCGCGGCTGGGCGATGTCGCCGACCAGAATGCCCGGCCATCCCGCGTCCTTGTGCGCTCTGGCCGCGAGCCGTTTGATCAGCGCGATCATGTCGGGATGACCGTAATTGCGGTTACGCGACAGCCGCATCACCTGCCAATTGTCGCCGTTGAGCGGCATTTGCATGGCGCCGCCGATACAGCCCTTGGTGTAGGAGCCGATGACATGAGCCGTTCCCTTCGACGGCAGCAGCTTTCGCGCGAACAGCTCCTTGGCGCCGATGCTGGGATCGTTTGGGTTGGCGAGCGGCGGTAGCGGTTTTGAGTTGACGCTGCCCTTGTCCTGGGCCAGCGCGGCGCCGACGGTCAGGAACGTCATGACAAGGAGGAGAGGGGCGAGGCGGCGGGGACTCATGCTGTCATCCTTATAACGCAACGCTGCGTCAGGGTTAAGAAACAGTCCTTCGGCCGAAATATTGTCCGAAAGTCGCAGTTCCCTACGCGCGGCCGGCCGATTTTTAACGACGCGATAACCCTCTCGTGCATTGACCAAAATTCGTGCGTGGGAGGCGTGCTCCCAGCCCTCTGTATGCATTCGCGCGCGATCTCGGAAATGATTCAAGGCAGCGCGCAATTTTGCGCCATCGCGTTCTCCGATGACGACGATGTGATGGGCTTGGCACGCCCGGCGGCGCTGTCGCGCCGCGCAAAGCGGCAATGAGGGCTGCTTTTCTGCGGCCACCAGACTGTGCGACCGACCGACAAGCCACCCAAGATTACTTTTTTTTCAGACACTTGCCCCAAAACTTGCTGCCACTGGGCGCGACTGGGACGCATAGAGTTGAGTTTGGGGTCTCGAAAAACAGCAAAGCGAAAGAGAGGCGTGCTCGCCCGGGCTCGCCGACAGCCGCGCAAGCCGCGCTTCGCGCGCGCGCCTCAACCCGTTTCCGAACGCGACGAACTCCTGCGCCGCCGCGCCGAGGCGGAAGCCGCGATTGCCGAGGCCCGCAAATCCCATGAGCGCCTGCGCCAGGCCATCGACATCCTGCCGCAAGGCATCGTGTTTCTCGATGCCGAAGGCCGTTACGTGCTCTGGAACAGGAAATACGCCGAGATCTACAGCAAGACCGCCGATCTGTTCGAGGAAGGCGCGCGCCTCGAGGACACGCTGCGCATCGGCGTCGCGCGTGGCGACTATCCCGAGGCTGCCGGCCACGAGGACGAGTGGATCGCCGAGCGGCTGCAGAAACTCTATCAGCCCGGCGCGCGCCACGAGCAGATGCTCGCGGACGGCCGCGTCATCCTGATCGACGAGCGGCTGACCGACGACGGCGGCGTGGTCGGCCTGCGCGTCGACATCACCGAGTTGAAGCAGCGCGAGGCCTCGTTCCGCCTGCTGTTCGACGGCAATCCCGTCCCGATGATCGTCTGTGCGCTCGACGACGAGCGCATCCTCGGCGTCAACGATGCCGCGATTTCCCATTACGGCTATAGCCGCGCCGAGTTCGAGAAGCTGAAGATCCGCTCGTTGCAGGCTTTCGACAGCGAGCCGCCCTGGACCACCGATCGGTCCAGCGAGGAGCAGGCCGCGCGCACCTGGAAGCACGTCAAGGCCAACGGCGCGCTGATCGACCTTGCGATCTATTCGCGCGAATTGACCTATGCCGATCGGCCCGCGGTGCTGCTGGCGCTGATGGACATCACCGAGCGCAAGCGCGCCGAGGCGCGGCTCGCCTTCATGGCCCAGCATGACGGGCTGACTGGCTTGCCGAACCGCAACCTGCTGCGCCAGCAGGTGGACGAGATGCTGCTGCATATGCGGCGCAGCTCCGACGAGGTCGCGCTGCTGATGCTGGGGCTGGACAATTTCAAGGCGGTCAACGACACGCTGGGACACGCGGTCGGCGACAAGCTGCTGCGCGGCGTCGCCAAGCGGCTGCGCTCGACCTTGCGCGAGGAGGACGCGCTGGCGCGGCTGAACTCCGACGAGTTCGCGATCGTGCAGAGCGGGCTAACGCGTCCCGAGGATGCGGTGATGCTGGCCAAGCGCTTACTGGAAGCCATCGCCGATCCCTATCTGCTCGATGGCCATTCCGTGGTGATCGGCGCCTCCATCGGCATCGCGATGGCGCCCGGCGACGGCGATGATTCCGAAAAACTGCTCAAGAGCGCCGACATGGCACTGTCGCGCGCCAAAGCCGATGCCCGCGGCACCTTTGCGTTCTTCGAGGCCGCGCTCGACGCCAAGGCGCAGAGCCGCCGCAAGATCGAGGTTGAGCTGCGCGACGCGATCCAGAACGACGTGCTGCGCCCTTATTACCAGCCGCTGATCGACCTCTCGAGCGGCCGCATCACCGGCTTCGAGGCGCTGGTGCGCTGGCCGCATGCCGAGCGCGGCATGGTCTCGCCGGCCGAGTTCATTCCGGTCGCCGAGGAAACCGGGCTGATCAATCCGCTCGGCGGCCTGATGCTGCGCCGGGCGTGCCTGGATGCCGCGACCTGGCCGGACGATGTCCGCGTCGCCGTCAACCTGTCGCCGCTCCAGTTCCGCAGCGGCAATCTGCTCTCGGTGGTGACGGACGCGCTGAAACATTCCGGCCTGCCGGCGCGGCGGCTGGAGCTCGAGATCACCGAGACGTTGCTGCTCGAAAAGAGCGCGCAGGTGCTGGCGACGCTGCATGCGCTACGCGCGCTCGGCGTCCGCATCTCCATGGACGATTTCGGCACCGGCTATTCCAGCCTCAGCTATTTGCGCAGCTTCCCGTTCGACAAGATCAAGATCGACCAGTCCTTCGTGCGCGATCTCGGCGCCAACCGCGAGGCCCAGGCGATCATCCGCTCCATCGTCAGCCTCGGCAAAGGCCTTGGCGTCACCATCACCGCCGAGGGCGTCGAGACCGAAGCCGAACTGAGCTGCCTGCGTGCCGAGGGCTGCGACGAGGGCCAGGGCTTTCTGTTCAGCAAGGCCCGGCCCAACGCCGAGATCATCAGCCTGCTCGCCGCCCAGCGCGGCATCGATGGTGACGAGAAGGCTGCGATGGTGGCGTGAGGTGCGCTGCCCCTTACCTCGCCCCGCTTGCGGGGAGAGGTCGGAATGCGCGCGTAGCGCGGATTCCGGGTGAGTGGGTACAGGTCCTTCAACGACCGCCCGTGTGGAGAGATGCCCCTCACCCCAACCCTCTCAGCGCGAGCGAAGCTCGTCGCGGCCCCGTAAGAACGGGGCGAGGGAGCGCAGCGTCGTTGCGGCTGTAGTTCAGCGTCCCTCCGCCAAAATCGCCTTCCCCACATCCTCATAATGCGTATCCCGCGCCTGGATCTGCTGCGCGATCGCGTGCATGTCGCGAAAGCGCCGCTCGAACGGATTGCTGCGGAACACCGCAGTCGCGCCGGCCATGTGATAGGCGGCGTCGACCACCTTGGCCGATTGATGGATGGTCCAGGTCGCGGCGAGGCGAACGGCGCTGCGATGCGCCGGGCTGAATTGGCCGGTCGCGCAGAGGTCGCGCCACATCGCATTCGCCGTCGCATAGAGATAGGCGCGCGCGGCGCGCAGATCGCCCTCGGTGCGGCCGATCAGGCCTTGGACGGCCTGGTTGTCGCGCATGGCGCTCGCTGCCAGCGACTGGTGCTTTGCCCGCGACAAAGCGATGGCCGCATCCAGCGTCGCGCGCGCCACGCCCAGCGAGACAGCGGCAAAGCCGAGGCTGAAGCTCGATCCGGTGCCGATCCTGTAGAGCGGACCCGTCTCAACCAGCGCGGACGGCACGTCACGGAACGCCGTGAAGCGCTCGGGGATGAAGAGGTCGCTCACCTCATAGGAGTCCGTGCCTGTGCCGGCGAGCCCGATCGCCTGCCAGACGTCATGCAGCACCGCGCTCGCGACCGGAAACAGGATGGTACGAACCTCCGGCGAACCGTCGGCATTTTTGCGCGGCGTCCCGTCGGCTCCGACGATGCGGACATGCGCCCCCAGCCAGCTCGCCTGCCGCGAGCCCGAGGCAAAATCCCAGCGCGCCGTGACGCGATAGCCGCCTTCGACCGCACGCGCCTCATGCGCGATCGCGCCCCAGGCAAGGATGCCGGGCGGCGTGTCGAAGATCTCGCACGCAATGTCGTGGTTGAGCGAAGCTGCGATCATCGCGCAGACGCTGCATTGGCCGAGACACCAGGCCGTGGAGGCATCGGCCTTTGCGATCTCCTCCTGCATCTCCATGAAGATTTCGATGGGGACTTCGGCGCCGCCCAGGCTTTGCGGCAGCAGCGCGCGATAGAGCCCGTTCTCGATCAGCGCGGAGACGACCGTGGACGTCAGCCGCCGCGTCCGTTCGATCTCGTCCGCTTCGCCCGCAATCAGCGGTGCGATGGCGCGGGCACGTTCAACGAGATCGAAGCCCTGCGGCCTGTTCATGCGTTGCCTCGTTAGGCCGCGGCGCGGCCAAGGTCGAGCTGTTGCCTGCGCTTGGTCGGAAAGCTCAGCGCCACTGCGACGGCGGCAAGCCCGATCGCGAAGGAGCCGGCGTGCAGCCATGTGTAGCGCTGGAAATTGTCGAACACGAGCCCGCCGGCCCATGGACCGAGCGCCATGCCGAGGCTGGCAAAGGCCGACACCGCGCCGAACACGGTGCCCATGATGCGCGCGCCGAAGTACTCGCGGACCAGCACTGCATAGAGCGGCATCACCCCGCCATAGGCGAGGCCGAACACGACCGAGAGCGCATAGAATTCACCGAGCTGCGCCACCGCGAGATAGGTCGCGATGCACATCGCCTGCACGAACAGGCCGCCGACCAGCACGGGCTTTGCGCCGATGCGATCGGCTGCCGCGCCGAGCAGCAGGCGTCCGCCGAGCCCGGAGACGCCGGCGACGCTGTAGACCGTCACTGCCGTGAGCGGGGCGATGCCGCACACCATCGCATAGGACACCATGTGAAAGATCGGGCCGGAATGCGCCGCGCAGCAGGCGAAATGCGCGGCTGCGAGCACGATGAATTGCGGCGTGCGCAGCGCCTGTGCCGCGGTCAGCTCGATCTCCGGTGCCGCGTCGGTGCTTGCTGGGCCAGCCGCCTGCGGCGCCGGCCGCACCAGGAAGCAGGCCGGGATCAGCAGCGCCCACGCGGCGATGCCGATCACCAGCATCGCGGTGCGCCAGTCATAGGCCGTGATCAGCCAGCTTGCGGTCGGCGCGATCGTCACCGGCGACACGCCCATGCCGGCGGAGACCAGCGCCACCGCGAGGCTGCGGTTCTTTTCGATCCAGGCGCTCGCGAGCGCCATCATCGGCGCGTAGAAGCTGCCGGCAGCGACGCCGATCAGCACGCCGAAGAACAGCTGGAATTGCCACAGGCTGGTTGCCTGGCTCGCAGTCACGAGACCGAGGCCCAGCAGCAGGCTTCCGGCAAGCACCACGATGCGGGTGCCAAATCGATCCGACAGCGTGCCCCAGAAGAACGCGGCAACGCCCATGCAGAGGAAATCCAGCGTCGCCGCCGCCGACACGCCCGCGCGCGACCAGCCCATCGCTTCGGAGATCGGCTGCAGGAAGACCGCAAGCGACAGCATCGTGCCGAAGCCGACACAGGTCATCAGCGCTCCCGCGGCGACAACGACCCAGCCATAGTCGAACCCTGACGGCTTGCTCATGCGTTTCCTCTGCGCTTTTGCTCTTGTTGATGGTGCGCGCGGGGATGGTGGCCCATCTATCGGCGGAGGGCAAGGTTACGCGCAATGCGCGGGTACAGAGCTCGTTACCTTGCAGCGCCTTGAGCATCGGCACGCGCGATGGGCCGCCGCAACGTCGGCTTAGGATGTGTCTTGTGCCGCAGTTTCGCTGCCCCCGCGTGCCCGTTGCCCCGGCCACCCGTAAGCCGAGATCAGGCTCATGTAGGCCTCAAAATCCGTGCCGGTCATATTGAGGGAGCGGCTGCACTGTTGAAGGGCTTCTTCATATTGACGGAGGTGCAAGTGTGCCACGCAGAGAAGCCGCGCTGCGATGGTATCCTGCAAGGCGGCCAGGTTTGCGAGGTCGCCGTCGAACCGATCCGACCAGATGTCGCGGGCGGTCTGAAGGTCGGTCAGAGATACGTTGACCCGCACCTGGTCTCCGTTGCGTCTCACCGCGCCCCGCACGGCCCAGCGGACGTGGAGATCCGTCCCGAGCTGCTGCAAATCGATCACCTTCTTCTTGTAGGTCAAGGCGGTGTCGCGTCCAACAACGAGAGTGGCGGGCGTTCGCGCGAGATCGGTGGTCAAGCCTGTCGAGATCAAGTCGGCAAAGGAGTCCTGCGCCGGACCGTCGTTGAGGCTGGCGAAGGGCAACACGACGAGAGAGAGGCGAGGCGCGATCTCGGGCCTGACTGTCGGCTGTGGCTGGATATTTTGAGCTTCCCGTTGTGCGTCGGTACGGACCGTCTTCCAGGCATTCCAGTATCCGGCAACGCCACCGGCAATTGCGCCGATGGCGGCGACCGACGCCAGCACGCTGCCGACGAGCTTCAAACGGCCTCTGAGGTCCTCCAGCCAGCCTGCGGATCGCCGTTCGCCAACAGCGTTTGCAGAGGTAACCGGGACCATGACTGCTGCCGTGGTTCCTGGTTGCCGATCCTCATCGTGCACGGCGCCCACGAAACGAAAGCCCTTGCGTGGAAATGTCTTGATAAGACGTTGTTGCTGACCGGAGTCACCGATCGCGCGCCGGACGGCGTTCACCCGGGTCGTCAGCGCCGCATCGGATACGATCCGGCCATTCCAAATCGCGTTGACGAGATCGTCCTTGCTGACGACGCGATCCCTGCTGCGGATCAGATGTTCGAGCAGATCGAGAACCTGGGGTGTCGTGGGCACCACATCGAGCCCGCGCCGCAATTCGCGCCGCTCGGTGTCCAACGCACAGTCCTCGAAGAAATAGCGCATGGCACCATTCTCCAAGCCTGCCCTCTATTCTCCGAGGGCGCGGGAGCAATAATCCGTGGAGAATAGGCCTTCGCTCCCGAAAATGTAAGCCGCGAACATTGGTCCACCCCGTCAGGGGGTGCCAACGTCGTGCTTTTCCGGAAGGCCCGCTTCGCAGAGACCCTTCTCGAAGATCGCGAAGTCATCTGCCCGGCGAAACGGTGCCAGATTTTCGAGATTGGCACGAAGATCTGGATTGCATTCAAGGGCTTGCAGGAGGGATCGTTGCGCTCGTTCACGCCGCCCAGCGAATGCGTTGCTGGCTGCGGCAATGCAGGTCACGAGCAGGAAACTCGTCTGACCGCGCAATGCGGTCTCGGCGCATGATACTGCCGCGTCATAGCGGCCCGCCAGAAAATGCGCATACGCCATGGCTCCCTGCGCGTCGTAGTACATGGGCGGATCGAGCGGGCTCAATCTCACGGCATGTGCGGAGTGCTCGAGGGCGAGATCCGGCTCTCCCCTCCAAACTCTCAGCCAGGCACTGGTGGCCCAGGCTTGCGCGAAGTTAGGGTTGTCAGCCAAAGCTCGATCCACGAAAGCAGCCGCGTCGTCGAACTCGTGGGCTATGAAGGCGAGCGCATATCCACCCACGGACAGTGCAACCGGATCATTTGCCCCCAGTTCTACGGCCTTCCGGGCCAGCCGGGTGGCTTCCGCAATTTCCTTCGCGGGATCGCTGATCCAGCCGTTCGCCTTGCGCCGGGTATAGCACCAGGCGGCCATGGCATAGCCACAAGCCAGTCGAGGGTCGAGTTCGGTCGCCTTGCAAAAGAGCTGCAACGCCTCGGTGTTTGCGTTGTTGGACCAACGGGATTTCGTCAGCCCGCGCAGATAATGATCATACGCATCCAGATTTTCGGGTGGCTTCCGCCTTGCCCGCTTGATTTCCTCACGCTGCAGCCTCGGGGCGATTGCGCCTATGACACTGGACGTCAGATTGTCCTGCAGATCGAACATGTCCTCGATCGGGCCCTCAAAGCGGTCTGCCCAGAGATGCGTTCCAGTTTCGGCATCGATCAGCTGCCCCGCGATTCGAATGCGATTTCCGGCTTTGCGCACGCTACCTTCGAGGACATAGCGTACACCAAGCTCGCGGCCGACCTGCTTTACGTCAACGACCCGGCCTTTATACGCAAAGCTCGAATTGCGTGCGATCACGAACAGCCAGCGAAAATGAGCCAGAGCCATCGTGATTTCCTCCACGATGCCATCTGCGAAATACTCCTGTTCGGGATCGGAGCTGAGGCTGACGAAAGGGAGTACGGCAATCGAGGGCTTATCCGGTAGCGGGAGGGCCGCTCCTCTCGCTTCTGACCGGTGAGGGACGGTTGAAGGATCCGGCTCCCGTACTTCCCGAACTGCTCCGACGAAACGGAAGCCCTTGCGCGGGATCGTCTTGATCAGGCGCTGCGCTTCCCCGCAATCGCCGACTGCCGTGCGGACGCCATTGATGCGGGTCGCAAGCGCGGCCTCCGATACGATGCGCCCCTTCCAGATCGCGTTCATGAGGTCGTCTTTGCTGACGACACGCTCCCTGTTGCCGATCAAGTAGTCGAGAATGTCGAAGACCTGTGGCGCAACGGAAACAGCATCGGCCCCGCGATGCAGCTCGCGCCGATCCGTGTCGAGCACGTATTCATCGAAGAGATAGCGCAAGTTGCCACTCCCGTCGTTGGATGAAGCCGCCTCTGCACCTGCTGGGGCGTAAAGTAAGGCGCCGGTCAGGAAAATGTAAGCTGCACGTCAAGCGTGCCCGGCGAAGTCCTGACATCCTGCCCTCGGTAAAGGTATCGCCAAGGGATATCGCCGATGAGTACCATCAACGGCGTTGCACAGGTGCGACGGACTGCCACACCCGTCCAGCAAGTGACCAGCCTTTTCCTGCGGGTCTGGAGCGCATGGCAGAAGCGCCGAAGACGACTGAAGGTACAAACCGCTCTCTGTGCCCTCAGCGATCGGGAGCTGATTGATCTCGGCGCGACGCGCGCCGAGATTGACTACATTGCCTTGCAGCAAGGCCGCGCAAGGCCCGATCGTCCGGCACCCTGGCGCATTGGCAGTGCGCTTGCGATCCTGTTGGTCGTCAACCTGTTCAGCTTGATTTCCGTAGATCGCGCCGAGGCTCAATGCACTGCGCAGGATGGTTTGCGGAGGCAGCTGGCGGTCAAGGTCGACCCGCCGGCTCGCAGATCGGAGATTCCGATCAGCTCGGCTGCAGATGTCCTGGCGTGGAAGACGATCCGGATAGGAACATTCACGGACACGTTCGCTCTTCGCAGCGCGATGAGCGCAATGGGCTGCGGCGTCGGAAATTCGGCTGATGAGATACTCGCTCGACCGGCCTTTACCCTAAGTCGCAAGAAGGCGGAGGTTGAGCTTGTTGCCGTGTCGGTTGCCGAGCTCGGCTTTCAAGGCGAGGCTTCGCTGCGGGAAATCTATGCGCGTGCACAACAGCTCGGTCTTGCTCTGGCGCCCGCCGAAATCGCGCCGCAGCTGAGACTTCAGTATTTGGACCAGCCGATCGGTGAGTTTCTCACCATCGGGATGGAGCCTATCGGAACGTGGGCGGGCGAAGCGGTCGTCCTGACGGTGGCGAATGGCGGAGCAGGCCTCATCCTGATCGGCCAGGATGGCCGTGAGGACGCGCAGATATCTGCGATATCCCGTTTTGTGTTCGTGCGACCCGGCTCATCCATGGCTCCAGAGACCGCAGCGATGGCCAGGTAGCATGCGGCGATCTCATTTGGTCTGGGCTCGATCAGGGAAACGGGTGATGATCACGCGTCGTGATGTGTTGTCAGCGGCAGCTGCCGCGTTCGCCGCTGCGCATATTTCACCGCGGGCGCTTGCACAGCCGATCGCGAGAACCGCGCATATCCTGACGGGCTTCACGCCGGGGCTGCAGGATGGGTTGGCGCGGCTCGTGGCCGGCCATATGAGCGGCTATGCGGAAACCATCGTGGTCGAGACCCGTCCCGGCGCGGCCGGTCGCATCGCGGTGGAGGCGGTGAAGAGCGCCGACGCCGACGGATCGGTCATGCTGTTCGCGCCGCTCGGCTTCATGATGTTCTTTCCGCACGTCTACAAGACGCTGAGATACCATCCGCGGGATTTCATACCTGTGTCGACCGTCGCCTCGACCCCGACATTGCTGACGGTCGGTCCCAGCGTGCCGGCCGACGTCAAGACGCTGGCGGACTTCGTGGCCTGGTGCCGCGCCAATCCGAAGCACGCCACCTTTGGTTCGCCGGGCGCCGGAACCTCGCTGCATTTTCTCGGTGCGATGCTGGGCCGCAGCGCCGGCTTCGATTTTCTTCACGTTCCCTATCAGGGCGGCGGTGCGATTCAGGATCTGGTCAAGGGCGTGATTGCCGCGACCGTCATGCCGATCGGCAGCTCGCTCGGGCTCGTCCAATCCGGCGATCTTCGCGCGCTGGCGACCACCGGACCGCGCCGCAGCCTGTTTGTTCCGGCGGTGCCGACGATGCGGGAGGCCGGATATCCGTCGCTCGAGGACCTCACATGGTTTGCGTTCTTCGTTCCGGCCAAGACGCCGGCGCCGATCGTCGATAAGCTCAACGCCGCGATCCAGGCGGCCTTGCGCACCGACGAGGTCAAGGCCGGCATGGCAAAGCTGGCCGTCGAGCCCGACGCGATCGCCATGGAAGACTTCGCCCGGCTGATCGCATCCGAATCCGACCGGTGGAAGGCGATCGTGCAGACAACGGGGTTCGTCCCGACCGATTGAACCGGCATTGACAGGAGGCAACACATGAGCGGGCCGGCATCCGTGCATGATCTCGTGCAGTCGCATCGCATCACCGCGGTGATCTATGCGGCGGCGAAGCTCAATCTCGCCGAGGCCATCGGCCACGAGGCGAAATCGGTGGCCGAGCTCGCCCGGCTGGTGTCCGCCGATGAAAGTGCGCTGCGCAGGCTGCTCGTTGGCCTGACGACACTTGGCCTGTGCAGGCAGGCCGACCGCGACCGGTTTGCCATGACCGAGCTCGGCCGGCAGCTCGACGAGACCGCCGATCCCTCCTTCAAGGACTGGGTTCTCTTCGAGGGCGAGATGCTCGCGCAATCCTGGATCGGACTGGTCGAGTCGGTTCGCTCGGGCAAGAGCGCGGGCGAGCTGCGCGGCGATGGCGACGATCGCTATGCCGCGACGAGCAATGCGCCGGAATTCACCCGCCGCTTCAACGCCGCGATGGTCAGCCTGACGCGGAGCATCGTTCCAAGGATCGTTGCGGCCCACGACTTCGCGACCGCGCGCGTCGTCATGGATATCGGTGGCGGCACCGGCGAATTGATCGGCGGCGTGCTCCAGCACAACCCGCATCTTGAGGGCATCGCCTTCGATCTGGCGCGCTGCGAGCCGGGAGCGCGGGCGCATTTTGACCGGCTTGGCATCGCCAATCGCTGCCGGTTCGTCGCCGGCAGTTTCTTCGAGAAGGTCCTGGGCGGCGCCGACACGATCCTGATGAAGAGCATCCTGCACAATTGGAGAGACGATCGTTGCGAAGTCATTCTGCGCAACTGCCGGGACGCGCTGCCGGCCAGCGGAACGTTGATCATGATCGAACGGATCATGCCGGAGCCTGCGACGACCGAGAGCCAGGACCGCTCCTGCGCCATGAGCGACCTCAATATGCTGCGGGGACTTGGCGGCCGCGAGCGGACGGAAGCCGAGTATCGCAGGCTTGGCGTCCTGGCCGGCTTCGCCTTCGTCGGCACCAGCGGTGTCGGCTCGTTCAGCCTGGTCGAATTCCGAAAGGTCGGACACTGACTGCCGTCCGTTGGGGCGGCAGTCGAGTCTCATTCCATCAGGCCTTGGCGCAGGATCGATCAGCAGCCCCGGCAGACGCCGGAGATCTTGCGATCGACGTCGGCATCCTCTTGGTCGAGGAAATCCAGCGATCCCGAACTTGCCGAGGGCACGTCGGAGGCGTGGGGCTGGCGGTGACCGACCGGGGCCGTCCACGGCCTGGTGGTCGTTTCCTTTCCGGGCAGCGACGGGTGGAAAGGTTGCGCCGAAGCTGCGCCCATCGTCGATACGATCGTGACCACAATCAGCATCTTTGAGGTGATCATAGGTGTCTCCAAATGCATCCCGCCCTGCATGTGCGGTTCAGACATTCAGATTTGCATCGAGGACCCGCTATTCCCTGTCATCGCGCAGGCGTGATGCCGCCGTGGTCCGGCCTTCCGGAACGACGTTTGTCAGGCCGGCGCTTTCCTGCCGATCAGACCGAAGACGATCATGACGAGGCTGATGCCGCCGACAGCGCCCGAGACCTCTCCGACCGTGCGCATCAGGGCGGCAGGATCATTGGACCACGGCGTCATGTCCCGCATCGAGAGGAAGAACAGGACGGCGAGCACCAGCAGCACCGAGCCTACGGCAATCAATCGCCAGTTTCGCTTTCGCATGACAGACACTCCCCCGTATCGCCCACGGATGGGCGGGGCCGCTTAGGACGCAGGGAGATAGTGTCGTCGAGCCCGGGTCGGGTTCAATGGCCACGGGCCGCATCGAACAAATGTGACCCTCATCCCCAATTTGTTCGCGGCCGCTGGTGGGTGGCCAACAGACGTTTTGACATTTTTGTGTTTTCAACGCTTTGACGGCTCGACCCTGTCGGCTTGGACCAGTCTCGATCGTCCTTGGATGGACCCCGCACACGTCAGTGATGCCGTCACCTAGAAAATTGAACCAGGAGCTTATGTTCATGAGGATCACCGTCGAAACCACCGTAGCAGCCCCCATCGATCAGGTCTGGCGTGCCTATACGACACCTGCTGACATCATGGAGTGGAACGCCGCGTCCGACGACTGGCATACGACCAAGGCTACGGTCGACCTGCGGGAGGGCGGGGTCTTCTCGTCGCGCATGGAAGCCAAGGACGGCAGCATGGGCTTTGACTTCGCCGGGACTTACACGACGATTGTCGAACACAAGCTGATCGAATATTCATTCGGCGATCGCAAGGCCGAAGTCGAGTTCGTGCCCGGGGCGAAGGGCGTCGTCGTCCGCGTTGTCTTCGATAGCGAACCGACTCACTCGGTTGAGCAGCAGCAGGGCGGCTGGCAGGCCATCCTCGACAACTTCGCGCGACACGTGCAGGCGAAGCAGAAGACGTCGTGAAGCCGTGCGGGGGCAGGAGATCGACGTCCTTGACGGGCGTCGTCGGCTTTCCGCGCAGAGCACCTGACGGAAATTGATCAGTCGAGGAATAGCCGGCTTCGGGGTCAGTCGCGTCGGTTGACCCCTCAGCCGGCGACCTCCGGTTTGCGCCGGGCTCACCGGCGCGGTGGGCCAACAGGTGACGTCAAGCTGCTACGACGGCTCCACGCCCCCGGCGCGCGTCTCCGGGGGCGCGCCACGCCTCAGGGGAAGTGGCTGGTCGCCAAGCAACACCTTCACCACCACGTCACGCGCACTGCCGGGATCAAGCGAGTGCTTTGCGATCAGGTCGCTACAGTCGGCGACGATCTGGTCGGCGTCCTGCATGATCTTGAGCTCTTTGTAGCGATCGTGCCGATGCAGGCCCATGCTTTCGCCAACCACTTCAAGGATATTTACGATACGGAATGGCCAGTCGCGCTCGTGCGCGCACAGTTCGCGATGATCGGAATGATAGACCGCGACCAGTGCATCGACACCTGCATCGCGCGCCGCCTCAAGCTCCATAAGTTGCAATTCGCGCTTGTACTTTGGAAGCGCGCCGACATCCACGCTCTGCAAACCCACCGCCGGCTGGTTCAGATCGACGAGTTCGATACCGGGTACCGCCGTCAAGATCTCAGCTGCGGATTCCACGACGCCGGCCACGCCGGGATGCCTGTGCAGCGCGACCCGCATTTCGACCCTGCGCTGAAGGTGCGGCTTGAGCTGCCCCAGCCGGTCGCCGAGAAAGCGCATGAATGGGCTCATCTCGAACGGGCGCGACCCGTGCTGTCGCTCCACCGTTGGCAGGATGGTCTCCGTGTACTGGACGTAGCACGACGGGCACCAGGAGATCACCTGCCCCGAGTTCGAGTGCGACAGCTTTTCCATCGTACTCGATCCCATACGACCGGCCATCTCTGCGTCGCCAGACTTGAGTTGGAGAATGCCGCAGCAATGGCTCGGCCCGCCCATCACCTGGTAACTGACGCCGAGCGCGTCCATGATATCGAGGGCAAGCAAGGCGATGTGCGGCGTCTTGAGCACATTGCAGCCGGTGTAAAACACGAAATCCGGCGCTTCAACGGGCGTGGCGACCGACGCCGATCTCTGACCCAGTCGTTCGAGCACGTCCGTATCGAGTTGCAGGCGCGAAAGCGCGTTCACGCCACGACTGCCGTCGCGATACCTCTCGACACCCCGCCGGCGCCGTTCGGCAAGCTCATTGTCCGACTTCGCGATGCCAAGCCGCGCCATGCTCAGCAGGAAACGCGGATTGACGCCATAGCTGCACGCCTTGATGCATGCCCCGCTCCGCATGCAGGACTGCGCCCATTTGCGCGACGCTTCCGGGCCGTTGCCGGTACGCACCAGCTCGAGAATGCCGCCGATGATGTCTTCGGACTTTGTCGTCCGCGAGATGCCGGCCGGCTCGACACTCGGACAGGCCTCGACGCATTTCCCGCATCGCGTACAGGCGTCGAGCATGTCTTCGGCATATTCAGCCAGGGACGTCTCGAAGGGGACCTCGTTCATCGGCTGCATGACCAACTCCCAGGCCTGCTGGAGGATCAGCTACGTGCGGCGCACGACAACGCCGGAACCTAACCCACAATTGGCGAGCTGTACACGAGCAGGCCGCAATGGGGATCTGTCGCCTTCGGGTCAATCGCGTCTGCTACGCGCTGGGTGAGCCCGCTGCCGGCGTGCCCTTACTACCGGACCACCCGTGACCGATCTGGACTTCGCATTCGGGCCAACAGGCGGCGTCCGTTAGCCGGCACGGCGACCGTCAGAGCAAGGCCACTCTGCTGCCGGTCCCCGAAGGCCATCTCGGGAGATGGGGAGGATTATTTCTACCCGCCCCGCGGTAGCCCTTAAGGCCTTTGTTTGACGTTGACTCGCCTCTTGCGGCACGGACGATCCGGCACCAGCTTTCACACGTCAGGTAGGGACCGGCGGACGATGATCTCTGTTGTTGTCGGGTCACGACAACATGCCGGTTGACCGACGATCTCTACGTTGGAGGGTCAACTATTTCGCCCCGCACGCCTCTGGCGCTTCTCATCATATCCCTGGGTGCGATCGCCGCGGTGTGGTGGTGGCTGGCCATACCGATCAACCTGGCGCGCGCGCCGATCGATCCGAATGCCAAGCTGCAATGCATATCCTACGCGCCCTTCCGCAACAACCAAACGTCGGAGTCGCCGACACCGGTGCCGCGGGACCAGATCGCGGAAGATCTCGCCCAGCTTGCCAAAATAACCGAATGTATCCGTACCTATGCGACTGATCTTGGTCTCGATCAGATCCCCGAACTTGCGTCCAAGGTGGGGCTGAAAGTCATTCAGGGAATTTGGCTCGATAGGGACCGACGGAAGAGCGCGACGCAGATATCCACGGGCATACGCCTCGCCCGGCAATATCCGGAAACCATCACCGCACTCGTGGTCGGCAATGAGGTTCTGTTGCATCGGAAGATGACACCTTCCGATCTTGCTGCCTTGATCCGCTCGGTCAAGGCACAGGTGCCGGTCCCCGTCACCTATTCCGACGTCTGGGAGTACTGGCTGCGCTATCGGGAACTCGGTGACGCCGTCGATTTCGTCACCCTTCATATCCTGCCATATTGGGAAAATGTCCCGGTCGCGGCGAAATCCGCCGCTGCTCACGTCGACGCCGTCCGAAAGCAGGTGGCGTCGGCGTTTCCGGGTAAGGAAATCCTGATTGGAGAAACAGGTTGGCCGAGCGAAGGGCGGATGCGCGAGTCGGCGCTACCATCGCGCACCAATCAGGCGCGGGTGATCTCGGAGGTCCTCGATCTTGCCCGGCGCGAGAATTTCCGCGTCAACCTGTTCGAGGCGTATGATGAATTGTGGAAGCATGAGTTCGAGGGCACCGTCGGCGGATCGTGGGGCTTATTCGATTCCGCGCAGCGCACGCTGAAATATCCGCCCGGCATCCCCGTCAGCAATTATCCGCTCTGGAAACTGCAAATGAGCAGCGGAATGGCGCTGGCGATCCTGGTGTTCGGCGCTGCATGGCTGACCTTGCGCCGGAAGCTCTCGCAGCCCCGGCTCGTCTCGTGGCTTGCGGTCGGAATATCGGCAACCACCGCCGGAGTCCTGTTCGGGGTGGCCGCTCAAAAGATGTTCTATGAAAGCTACGGCGCGGGCAGCTGGCTTCTGTGGGGCGCACTTCTGGCGGCGGCAACTGCCTCGCCGCTGTTCGGCGCCAACGCCCTGATGTCCGGGCGCGCACCGCCCACATTTCTGGAATTGCTGGGTCCGGAGGACTACCGGACCCCATCGGGGTTGGCGATCATGCACGGATTGATCTTGATCGTAATCATCGTGATCGGCACGGAGACCGCGCTGGGCTTGATGTTTGACCCGCGCGAAAAGGATTTTCCCTTTGCGGCGCTCACTATGGCGGCGGTCCCTTTTGCGGCGATGACGCAGCTCAATCGCCCGAAGAAAGGAATCCGCCCCATGGCGGAAGCGATGTTTGCCGTCGTATTCCTGGTGGCAGCCATCTATGCGGCGCTTAGCGAAGGACCGAACAATTGGCAGTCGCTGTGGACTTGTGCGGCCTATATCCTGCTTGCGGTTACGCTGTGGCGGGCGCGCGCTTGAGTAAACCTGGCCAGCCGACTTCCGTTGTGGGTCAATCGCGTCACTATGGCCGCGTGCCGATCTCTTCCGGTCTACCTCTGTGAACGGAAATCGTCAGACTGCACCGGCACGTCTCACACGGGCCAGAAGCGGACCCACGACCTAATCCCGAAATCCTGCCCTCGACCGCTCGCCTTCATATGCAAGCCAATCAGAGGATAATCTGTCGTATTGTGGTTTACTTATTGGAAATGAAGCGAGCCGCTGAATGCCATCTCCCATAGAATAGATCGCCACCGTGTACTCTCGGCCCCGTTGATCCGGTGTGCGGGGAATGGCGATGTACCTTCGGTGTTCGCTACGCTGGCCTAGGAAAACATCGAGCACTTGGCCGACTTCAGCTTTGCCTTTGAGAGTCTCCGTGATTCTCAGACGGGCGAACCATACATCGTTGGTACAAAGCTCGCAGTGACGGCCACCCATCCATATTACGGGTTGCTGCAAGCGAACTCTCGCAACGACGACATCCCTAGCGTCGGGAGACAAATTGTTCAGTGCCTCTACGAGATTGTCTGGCGCGCCTTCTGAAAAATACGCAATGGGCGTCTTGTTCTCCATCGCCGAGGAACGCGGCGGACCGACAATGATTGCGCTCGTCATCGCAGCGACAAGAGCTAGGCTTCGCTTGACCGATTTCATCTACAGCACTGCGCACCGAATGGTTGTAGTGGCACTATAATCCAATTTTGAGAAGTTGAACAGATTAGGTCTGCTAATGGGATGGTCCGGCCGTGCTCCTGCCCCGCCAGCGATAAGCTGGCCAGGGGCGCCAAGACAAGGAGCACGCCATGTCCCAGACACTCAATACCGCGATCGCCGTGATCGGCATCGATATCGGCAAAAACTCGTTCCATGTCGTGGGCCACGATGCGCGCGG